>JAAYSI010000016.1 GCA_012524045.1 Peptococcaceae bacterium
AAGCTGCCCCTAGTGGGGGAACGCCCTGAGCGATCCAAGCCGCTATACTGCCGGTGAGTACATCTCCTGTTCCCCCTGCACCCAAGCCGGCATTACCGGTAGAATTGATAAACACCCTACCGTCAGGTGAAGCGATGATTGTCCCGGCACCCTTTAATACCACAATAGCTCCCCACTCTAACGCCTTGGTAACAGCTACTTCCAGACGGTTGGCTTGAACCTCGCTGACTGAACACCCACAAAGTCTAGCCATTTCCCCGGGATGGGGTGTCAGAATCAAATTGCCTTGACCTTTTCGAAATTCCAACAGGGATATTTCCTTGGAGATTAAGTTCAAGGCGTCTGCATCCAAAACTACCGGGATATCTGTTTCTTTTAATATATTCTCTATGATTTGCAGAAATGATTCTGATTGTTTTAACCCCGGTCCGACAGCACAAACATTAGCCTGCTCAATTTTTTCCGCTATTACCGACCAGGAATTGCCGGTTAGTAGTTCGTAATCCTTCGCCGGCCAAACAGTGGCCTCTATTACTCCCAAATCTACGGTCTCTGCGATAGCTTCCGGAACAACGATTTGCACCAGTCCTGCTCCACAGCGAAAGGCCGCTCTAGCTGCAAGTATGATTGCCCCGCTCATCCCGAGCGAGCCCCCAACTAACAAAACTTTCCCGTGGGTTCCTTTATGGCCGTGGGGATGGCGCACCGGAATCAAAGATTTTACTATTTCGGGGGTAAGGGAATAAGCAAAAATTCGTTCTTCTAAGATCACATTCTCCGGAATGGAAATTCGATCTACTAGCAGTCTGCCGGTATAAAGCGGTCCTTCGCTCAAAAAATGACCTAATTTGGCCAAGCCAAATGTAACGGTAACATCTCCTTTAACTGCTATATTATGTACCCTTCCGGTGTCAGCTTCCAAACCGCTCGGAATATCCACACAGACCACGGGTATCTCAGCTTTATTGAGATCTTCTATATAACTGGCTATTATCTCGGGAACTTCTCCTTTAAATCCTGTCCCAAAAATAGCATCCACAGCAATTTCTGCTTGCATCAAAGCTAATTTGAACAGACGGGTCTGTTTTTCTTCCTCCACTAACACTATTTTACCGCCCATTTTTTGGAACAAATTATAATTGGTTTTGGCATCGCCGCTAAGGACGCTCGGATCAGCAAAAAGAAACACGGTGACATCCATTTCCAGAATGCTTAACTGTCTGGCTATTGCTAAGCCGTCCCCTCCGTTGTTTCCTTTACCAGCAAGTATGACTGCTTTTTTACCGTGCAAAGTTTTATTTTGCCGACAAAGTAAAATCTCTTTAATCTCTCTGACCACCGCTAACGCGGCGTTTTCCATTAAGACAATACCCGGTATCCCGAAGCTATTGATAGCCCTGGCATCTATGTTTCGCATTTGAGCAGCACTTACTATCCGCATAACAGAATTCCCTCCTTTGAAACCTTCTAAGTATTATAGCTTATCTGCCTCATTTCATTATAGCTTAGACTGGCTAGAGGCAAAAGAAAAAATCCTTAAGGCTTAAGGATTTAATTTTTTTATAGGAACATTATAGCTATAGCTACCGCATTATCCTTGCTATGAGCCAAACTGATAGTTATTTTCGAGCCACCCTTGGCGTGAAGAAGTTGTTCGGCTTTAGAGCTTAGAACAACTTGAGGTTGGCCCGATTCGTCCGTCAAAATCTCTATGTCCTGCCAACTTAGGCCCCTCAAGCCTGTGCCCAAAGCTTTGAGCACAGCCTCTTTTCCGGCAAACCTAGCTGCATAGGATGAAATATCTTTATCTTTTAAAAAATCTAGTTCAGTAGGTGTAAACAGTCTGGCGAGCAAACGCGGTTGCCTTTTGCAAGCCCGCTCAAATCTGGAAATCTCTATAATATCAATACCAGGATACATCTAAGCTTCTCCTACAATCTGTTTATTTACTCTGGAATAGGGCAGCCTCATGCTTATAGTGGTTCCTATTCCAAGAGTACTTTGAATAGTTAGCCCATATTCTTCTCCGTATAGTCCACGTAAACGGGCTTGAACATTGGCTAAACCTACCCCGTTACCGGAGCCGGCAGTCGGGGTAAAAACATCTTTAAGTCTGTCCGACTCTATACCTACCCCATCATCAATCACTTCGACCAATAATTCCAAAACTCCTGTCGGAGTTTCTATTTTATACACCCTAATTAAAACCGTTCCATTAGTCAGCTTTGGAATAATGCCATGCTTAACAGCATTTTCTACCAGCGGTTGAATGCTCAGCCTAGGCACCTCGGCATCCATTAAAGCCCGCGGAATTTCCGTTCGAATTTTAAGCTTGCGGCCGAATCTGGCCTTTTCTAACACCAAGTAATTATTCACGAATTCCATTTCCTCTTTCAAAGATATTAAAGAAGCTTTGGATTTAAGGGCTTTACGGAAGAATTCCGACAAATGAATAAGTAGTCTACGGGCCCTGTTCGGGTTGGAACGACTTGCAGCGATAATGGTATTAAGTACATTAAAGAAAAAGTGTGGATTTATCTGAGCCTGAAGGGCATCCAGTCTGGCCTCCGTCACCAAAGTTGCTTGACGATCAAGTTCAGCTAACTCAACTTGAAGACTCAAAATCTGCCCCATTCCCGAAGCCAATCTTATTAAATCGGGAGACATCTTACCGTTCTTAGTTTCATAGAGTTTAAAAGTACCCACTACTTTGCCTCGACTGATTAGCGGCACGATTACCGCCGCCGCCAGAGGACAATCACATTCATTGGACTTAGGACAATTCAGTTCTTGCTGAGTCTGCACAATTTTATGTTTGCCTGTCCGAATTACTTCTTTAGTAGCTTCAGTCAAAATTTTATCCCCGGGGTGATGACGATCACAGCCGGCACCGAGATAAGCCAGTTGTTTCTCACAATCCGTTATGGAAACTGCAGCTACCTGAGAAATCTCCTGGATTATTTTGGCGATGGCTTCGGCATTATGTTCATTAAGACCGCTACGCAAATAGGGTAAAGTTTCATGCGCAATTTCAACACTTAAATCTGCTCTTCTTACCGAGTTTTGCGGTTCTATTTTTTCCTCAATAACAGTCAAATACCAAAGTAATAAGCCGGTATCCAAAAGCAAAAAGGCGGCAAACAACATTGTACTACGCGCAATTAAGCCGATTATGATCTCAGCTATTACTATAGCTATTATTGTGATCTTTACTTTTTTACCAGCTTTCATCACACCTACTTCTATCCTCCAACTCTTTAAACCACTTAACCCAATTGCCTCATTCTTCCATGGTCCCAAGCAGCAAATTTTCTACTTTCTTTAAACCTTCATCATTGCTTACAACCAACAACACATCTCCGGCTTGGAGAATTTTATCCGCTTCCGGTGAGAAAATCTCCAGGCCGTTACGCACAACCCCTACTACCGTTGCACCTGTCATCTCTCTGAGCTTCAATTCTCGCAAAGTGTGTCCTTCGGCTAGAGAATTGGCTTCCACTTCAATCTCAGCCACATCATGCCAGCGCGTAATAAATTTATCAGCAAAATTAGATATTTTATTTAGTAAAACATCAATCTGTCTGTCTATTTCCTGTCTTTTATCCATTAGCTTCCTAAGTTCTTCAATAAAAGTTAGAATTTCATTTTTCTGATTAGTGGAACGTAAAAACTTTTCCGCGTTTATTTTGGACGTTACAATAATGCCAATGCCTTGCTTAACCTCAACTACCCCTTCGCTTTGTAGGATAGCGATCGCCCGGCGAATAGTTTCCGGGGAAACATTAAACCTTCCTGCTAAGGTAGACCTTCCATGGATTTTATCACCTTCACGATATTCACCTAGAACTATCGCGTGGGCAAGATGGTTGGCTATTTCCTGATACCTGGCCAGTTCCAATATATATCCCTTGCTTTCCATATATTATTAAAATTTATATTACTGATGAATCAAAAAATAATCAAGCAATTATACTATTATAACAAGTATATACCAGGTTTGCGAATATCTTTTCTGATATCTTGACATGTGACAACTTTTTATGTTAATATTGGTTGCCTGTTAAAATTTTAACATTTTTTTTTAATTTTTTCGGAGGGAGGATGATATTTATGGCTTTAGAATTTACCGACCGGGAAAATGAATTGCGTAAACATTCTCTACAACGAGCAGACGAATTAAAAAAACACATTGAACCCTATTTAGAAAAGAGTAAGAACATAAAAACAGGGTTTAATCAAGCAGATTTTTATGAAACTCAGAAACAACAAATCCTCCGTTATTTCAATGCAACCCAGGAAAACTGGGAAGACTGGCATTGGCAAATAAAACATCGAATATCTGATGTTGATACCTTAAGCTCCATTTTTGCGCTGACTGAAGAACAAAAACAAGAAATACTCAAAGTTGGTGAAACATACCGTTGGGCTGTATCCCCTTATTATCTTAGCCTTATGGATTTCAGTGATTCTAACGACCCGATTATTCTCCAAGGCCTTCCGAATATTGCGGAACTGCAGGATGAAGAAGGTGAAGAGGATCCAATGGGTGAAGCTTATACTTCTCCTGCACCTTGTATAACCAGACGTTATCCTGATAGGCTGATTATAAACGTAACCAATATTTGTGGTATGTATTGCCGCCACTGCCAGCGTCGCCGCAATATCGGCGAAACCGATGTGCATAGAAAAAAAGAGGACTTACAAGCAGCGTTGGATTATATCCGGGCCAACCCGGAAATCAGGGATGTGTTGGTGACCGGAGGAGATGCGCTCTTTTTAAGTGACAATACGCTAGATTGGCTCCTTGGTGAAATACACAACATTCCTCATGTTGAAATCAAGCGAATAGGAACCAGAGCACCCGTAACACTACCTATGCGGGTTACCGACAACCTGATAAAGATTTTGGCTAAATATCCGCCTATTTATCTTAATACCCAATTCAACCATCCAAAAGAAGTTACTCCAGAGGCTAAAAAGGCCGCAGATCGGCTAGTCTCTGCCGGCGTTATCCTGGGTAACCAAGCCGTGCTATTGAAAGGGGTCAATAACGACCCAGATGTTATGAAAAAATTGAACCACGAGCTATTAAAAATTCGGGTTCGTCCCTACTATATTTTCCATGCTAAAAATGTCAAGGGAACAAGACACTTTATCCCTTCAATTCAAGAAGGCCTTGCTATTATGGAGCAACTTCGCGGGTATACTTCCGGCTTAGCAATACCTTCCTACATCATAAATGCTCCAAAAGGTGGCGGCAAAACTCCGATTCTGCCGCAGTATCTGGTTTCACTTGACAATGAAAAAGCTGTTCTCCGTACTTGGGAAGGGAAGGTCGTACATTACGACAATCACACAGAAAGTGAATAAAACGAACACTTGAAAAGTCTTCAGCAGCAAACTGAAGGCTTTTTTCTCTTTATCAAGTGAGTAGCTACGGCACGTGGTGAGCGAGTAATACTCAAGCATACTATTATAGGACTCAATTGGAACCATACTTACTTCCCTGAAAGCTATTTCTTCTGGCCATTTCCTGATCTATGCCGTTTAAAATTTCCCATTTGCGCCGGGTCCATTCCGGGGCAATCACATCTTTAGCCGGTCCGTCCCCCATCAGTCTGTGAATGATCAAATCGGGCGGCAGAATCTCCAGTATATCGGCCACCAAATCAATATACTGCTCTTTGCTAAGCAACTCAAATTTTTCTTTTTCATATAGGGAGGCAAGCCTGGTCCCTCTTAAAATATGCAGCGAATGAAGCTTTATACCCTGTATATCTTCATAGGCTACAGTTTGAGCAGTTTTAAGCATCTCAGCCGGACTCTCACAGGGCAGACCAAGGATAACATGGGCGCAGACTCGAATATTCCTTTGACGCAGTTGAGCTAGACCTTGCTGAAAGCACTGGTAATCATGTCCTCTATTCATCCACTCTAAACTTTTTGAATGAATGGATTGCAGGCCAAGCTCAACCCATAAATAGGTTTTTCGGTTTAAGTCGGCAAGCACCGTTAAGATTTCCTCATTCAAGCAGTCCGGGCGGGTAGAAATAGACAGGCCTACCACATCGTCTAAGTTTAACGCTTCTTCATATAGGTTTTTTAAATAATCCACCGGCCCATAGGTTGCAGTGAAAGATTGAAAATAAGCGATATATTTGGCTTTAGGCCACTTCTTGACTGTCCTTTGCCGTACTTGGGCAAACTGTTCGTCAATTGCCAACCCTCTATCCCCGGCAAAATCACCGGAACCCTTTTCACTGCAAAAAATGCAGCCACCGTAGCTTAAGGTCCCGTCTCTGTTAGGGCAGCTCAACCCAGCGTCTAATGAAACCTTAATTACCTTGGTCCCGAATACCTGGCGCAAATGCTGATTTAAAGTAAAATAGCGTTTATCCATTAACTTCCTCATCCAGTACTTTAATTTAAGCCTGTTCCCCAGATCTCCTGTCCACAACGGCTACACTTGCCGTTTTCAGTTTGCATCCTAACTTTCCAACCCCTAGTTATTACTTCTAGCCCACATTGCGGACAATAAGTTGTATTCCCGCCGGCCATATTTCCGAGATAGACATAGGGTAGATAGTTCTGAGCCAGTTGAGCTAAGTTTTGCAATTTAGCCTGGTCGGTAGCCGGAATATCGCTCTTATACCTGGGGTAATACCTACTTAAATGCCAGGCTACCGGAGCCGGTAAATCCGCCAGCCATTTGGCCAATTCTTTAATCTCTTCCGGATCATCATTTAATGTAGGAATAATTAAGGTGGTGACTTCAGTATGGATCCTACCGACGAGCTTTTCGACCGTATCTAGGACCCATTTTAGCCGGCCTTTGGTATGTTTTAGATAGAAGTCATCGCTGAATGCTTTGATATCGATATTTGCCGCATCTAAAAAAGGGATGAGTCTCTCCAAATAATCCTGTTCGATGATCCCATTGCTTACAAGGACTACTTTGCCACCGCGACTCTTGACTAAAGGCGCAGTATCGAGAATCATCTCGTACCACATAAGGGGTTCCGAATAGGTAAAACAGATACCAATCGAATTATTTTGCGCTGACAGTAGGGCCAGTTGTTCCGGCGTAACCTTTTGCCCCTTGGCAACTGTCTGGGATATTTCATAATTTTGGCAATAAAAACATTTTAAATTGCAGCCGTAAGCCCCAACCGAGAATATCCAACTTCCGGGATAAAAATGATAAAGCGGCTTTTTCTCAATCGGATCAAGATGCCAGGCTGCTGCTTCCCCATATGTCAAGCTAACTATCTTACCGTCCTGCTGTGTTCTGGTTTGGCAGATTCCAACCTGACCGGGTTTCAAGCGACAATGGTGAGGACAAATAGGGCACTCTAACACCTTAGACATAAATTATCCTCCGATATCTATTCAAAGAATCTTTGTACTTCAAAACGCCATAACTCCACTTCTTCCTGCTCCAGGATACCCGCTTTTTGCTTGGCGATGCTGACTTGTTCTTCTACCGTGTCTACTCCCTCTAGACGCGGTAAAAGCAAACCAACCTTGCCCCTGTGTTTGACTACCACTCCATAACGCTGTGGATCCAACTCGTCATAGCCGGATATTTTTTCTAAATCCCCAAGTATATCTACCGATACGGTGATTAGTGGTAATTCAGACGCTTGAACTGGCCAGAAACGAGGATCTTGGGTCGCCGCAGATATCGCATTACGCCTTATTTCCGAAGCGAGATTTTCCCGAACCGGCTGAATCGTACCTATACATCCCCGCAGTTGCCCATCTTTTTTCAAAGTAACGAAACAGCCTTTTTTCTCTTTTAATAAAGGATCCCCTGGAACATTTAATTTATCAAAAGGCTGGGAGGTAAAATAATAGGTCAAGCATTCTTTGGCATACCCGGCAATGGGCGACGAACGGTAAATTTCGGCTACCAGATATCCCACCCCATAAGGTCCTTCGTAAGACAAAACTTTGATAGAGCCTTCGCGAGCCCCCAAAGCAAATAGTAGAGATCTATAGCCGCATTCGGCTGCTTCCTCTAGTAAATCATCGGGTATGGCTCTAATCAAAGCGGTATTTTTTCTCAATCCTTTGGCGATTATATTATCCACCTTAGGACCGGACGGATGGTAGCCGTAGGGCCCGTCCTCTTTTAACTTATGAGAAAGGTCACCGCTTGCTAAGAGCGCCCAACGCTCGGCAGAATTATTCATAAGCTGGCCGACCTTCTGGCCGTAAGCCTCAGGATCGTTTAAAGGCATACCTAGCACTACTATCTTGCCAGCCCAACCGGCCTCCCGACAAAAGTAAAGGGGAACCAGCGTTCCGTGATCCAAAGTGGTCTTAACTGGGACAGCTTCCGGGATTTCTTCTTTGATCTTTGAAAGTAAATCTTGGTTGACTTCCAGATTAAAACTAACCTGCGGCGCCCCAAAATTTCTAAAATCCCCTTTTAACCGCTCCCCCTCTAAATACGAAAAGCCTCGCCGGGTTAAAGGGGCATGCGGAGACACGATTAGGATATTATCCACTTCCATTTCTACTATACTCTGAGCAATTTTCTGAAAAGCTTTTATTGTAGCCTCTGCAGTTTTTTCCTCCCCCTGGCCGATAGCCGGCACTATAATCGGCGGATGTGGGACATAGCCAATATACACTAAACTCATCAAAGTACCTCCTATTCTCATGAAAGATTTATAAAGATTTATAAAGATTTACATAAATCTAATATTACCTTGCTGCTAACGGTAAATAATTCCTCTTATCCTAGGTCTGACATAAAAATTGCTTAAAAACTAGGAAGAAACTAGTTATTACTACTTAATATTATAAAACTTCCTACTTGTTATTTAAATTAAACTGTGTTAACTTTTTCATATGTATTTTTTTACTGGTTATTTTACTTGTAAGTTTTATTTTTGATTATAACCTGGTATTAAGTTTAATATTATACACTTATAGTATTTAAAAAAGACTTCTGTCTTAGGGGGGATACGAGCATGAATATTTTCGGTTCTAATGTTTTTAATGATGCGGTAATGCGAGCTAGATTACCGAAGGCTACTTATAATAATTTGAAAAAAACCATCGATGAGGGCCGCGAACTGGATCCAAATATTGCTGAAATTGTGGCCAGTGCGATGAAAGATTGGGCTTTGGAAAAAGGTGCTACCCATTATACCCATTGGTTTCAGCCAATGACCGGTCTGACGGCTGAAAAGCACGATGCCTTTATCTCCCCTACCTCCGACGGTAAAGTTTTGATGGAGTTTTCCGGCAAGGAACTCAACCAAGGAGAATCTGATGCTTCATCTTTCCCGAACGGAGGAATAAGAGCCACCTTCGAAGCAAGGGGTTATACTGTATGGGATTGTACATCCCCAGCGTTTATCCGCGAAGATAAAAATGGTAATGTCACTTTAACCATCCCTACAGCCTTTTACTCTTATAACGGAAACTCTCTGGACAAGAAAACTCCGCTTTTACGTTCTTTAGAAGCTTTGTCCAAACAGGCAGTTAGAGTCCTGAGGCTTTTCGGCAATACAACTTGCACCAGAGTGATTGCCAACGTCGGCCCCGAACAGGAATACTTTTTAATCGATAAAAAATTCTTCGAAGCCAGAATGGATCTGGTTCTTACCGGACGAACTCTTTTCGGAGCCACTCCGCCCAAAGGCCAAGAGATGGATGATCACTATTATGGCAGTATTAAGGAACGAATATCGGCCTTTATGAAAGAATTGAATGAAGAACTCTGGAAATTAGGCATTTCTGCCAAAACCCAGCATAAAGAAGCTGCACCGGCTCAATTTGAAATTGCTCCAGTCTATAATACTGCAAATATTGCCACTGACCATAACCAATTGATTATGGAAACCTTGAAAAAAGTTGCCAATCGTCACGACCTGGTTTGCCTTCTGCATGAAAAGCCCTTTGCCGGAGTCAATGGTTCCGGTAAACATAACAACTGGTCGCTGAGTACAAATGACGGTCAAAATTTATTAGACCCCGGAAAAACTCCACATGAAAATGCTCAGTTTCTCACTTTTCTTTGCGCAGTAATTAAGGCTGTTGATGAATATGCCGAACTGTTAAGAATATCAGCAGCCAATCCGGGTAATGACCACAGGTTAGGTGCCCACGAAGCTCCTCCGGCTATTATTTCCATTTTTTTAGGTGATCAACTAACCGATATCCTTAAACAAATCAAAGATGGTGGTACGGTCTGTGCTAAAGAATGTGGAACCTTAAAGGTAGGAGTATCGACACTGCCGGCCATTCCGAAAGATAATACCGACCGTAACCGGACATCCCCCTTTGCTTTTACCGGTAATAAATTTGAATTTCGGATGGTTCCATCAAGTGCTTCAGTAGCTTGTCCGAATATGATTTTAAATACCATAGTGGCTGAAAGTCTATCCCAAATCGCCGATCGCCTGGAAAAAGCCACTGACTTTCAATCCGAATTGCACCTCTTGCTCAAAGAGCTGTTAGAAAAACACGACCGAATTATTTTTAACGGCAATAATTACTCTGAAGAATGGGTAGCCGAAGCAAAAAGACGTGGTTTACTTAATATTGAATCCATGGTCGAAGCCCTGCCCCATTATATTTCTGCCAAAAGCGTTGCTCTTTTTACCAAACATTCGGTCTTAAATGAACAAGAATTACATTCCCGTTATGAAATTCTTCTAGAGCAATATTCCAAGATAATCAAGATCGAGGCCAGAACCATGGTCGCTATGGCTAATCGTCTCATTTTTCCTGCAGCTTCTAAATATCTCGGTGAGTTGGCGGCCTCCGTGCGTGACTTAAAAGCCGCTGTACCCGCAGCAGATACCTTTGCGCAAGAAGAAGTCATTAAGGAAATTGCCGACACTTTAAGAAATTTCAAAGAAAAAACAACCGCTTTAGAAAAGGCCCTTGCGACCGCAATCTCACGCAAAGACCTTTACGATGTTTACCAAAATAGCCTGTTCTACCGTCAGTCCGTTTTTCCCTTGATGGAAGAATTAAGATTTTACGGCGACAAACTGGAAACATTGGTAAGCTCCGAGCACTGGCCCTTGCCGACCTATACTGAAATACTTTTCTTAATCTAACTGTTTTCTTAATATCTAATAGAGATTTCGGAACCGACTTACCTTCTAACTATTAATCTTCCTATAATCTTCCTATTAACTCTTTCTTCTTTTAATTATGTTGCTCTCCTGGTCCAAAAGCCACCACGGAAATTTTTTGGTTCTTCAAAAACAATGAATGCATTTGGACAATAACTGTCAATTAGTTTTAATAGATCCTTCTGCCTGTTACGCTTAGCCAAAACGGTCATTACCAGACGTTTGCCGTCCCGTCCGTCACCAATCCAACTGGTAACTCCATAGCCGGCGTTGCGGATTGCATCCGGTAATTCACGATCTACCATATCCACTATTACTTCAGCTGTTATATAACCTAGCGCAAGTTTTTCTTCAATCAAGCTGCCTAAATAAACCCCGGTTCCATAACCCAGACAATATGCAGCGATATTCCAGTAGCTATCCAAATTGTTCAGGATAATGGAAAGTCCCATAATATAGACGAATACCTCTATTACTGATAAAAATGAAGCATAGGTCCTAAGGCCTTTAACCATTAGAATAAACCTTATCGTGGTTAAAGTCACATAAGTTACATTAATAGCTACTATTAATGTAAACTGGATCGTTCCGCTAGTAATAATAATCACCATACTTCTCCCGCCTGGCGGGTGTTTTTTTTATTGATGGAAATCAGTCCATATAAGTTAGTATAACCTTCCTACCAGGAATTTCAACTTCGATCTGTTATAATATAATAAGTTATAATAAATATTGAGTTATTCCAAACGGCCAGCTAGTAAAATTTCAAGGAGGTCCATATGAAGACAGAATTATATCGTTCCGTTTGTCCTTTTGATTGTCCCGATACCTGCGGTCTCTTAGTAGAAATCCGTCAAGGCAAAGTCAACAAAGTAATGGGCGATCCTGAGCATCCCCATACTAAAGGGACCCTATGTCCAAAAATGAACCAATATGAAAAAACAGTCTACTCACCGGAAAGGCTAACCCAACCCTTACTCCGATCAGGTCCTAAAGGGAGTGGGAGTTTTAAGCCTATATCTTGGGAAGAAGCTCTGAATATTATCGTTGAGCGTTGGCAGCAGATAATTGACGAATATACTGCTGAAGCTATTTTGCCCTACTCCTATGCCGGAGTGATGGGAATGGTTCAGCGCAATTGCGGA
The DNA here is from genome assembly GCA_012524045.1 of Peptococcaceae bacterium. Classification (GTDB taxonomy): domain Bacteria; phylum Bacillota; class Desulfitobacteriia; order Desulfitobacteriales; family Syntrophobotulaceae; genus JAAYSI01. Next base: position 12,248 of record JAAYSI010000016.1, read on the forward strand.
GAAGCCTTTTTCCATCGGCTTGGTGCCTCCAGACTAAAACGAACCATTTGCGCGACAGCCAAAACCTCCGGCTGGAAGCTGGTTATGGGCGAAACTTTACCCGCCCACCCTGCCGAAGTCTTGCAAAGCGATTTTATTATTATGTGGGGGACTAATGCCCTAGCCACTAATATCCATATGTATAACAACATCCGCCAAGCCAAAAAACAAGGGGCCAAAGTATGGCTAATAGATACTTACGAAACGCCCAGTGCGCAAATCGCCGATAAAGTACTTATAAGCAAACCGGGCAGAGATGGCGCTTTAGCCCTCGGTTTGATGCATATTATAGCCCGGGATAATTTAGTGGACAAAGAGTTTATTACAGCCAAGATCCAAGGTTATGAAGAATTGGCAACTAAAGTGCTGCCTAACTATCCACCCGCTAAAGTCAGCGCAATAACCGGCGTAGACCCAAGTGTTTTAGAAGAACTTGCCCACCAATACGCTAAAGCCAAAGCCCCATTTATCACCCTCGGCACCGGCTTGTCCCGCTACGGAAACGGTGCAATGACCGTGCGTTCCATCACTTGTCTGCCAGCCTTAGTCGGAGCCTGGGCCAAACCCGGTGGGGGCTTAGTAGTTAATGCCCCTACAGGTAAAGCCTTCAATAACGATATCATCACCCGTCCCGATTTTATGTCCAAGCCAACTAGGGTCGTAAATATGAATCAATTAGGTTCAGCGCTGACGGAATTGTCAGACCCTCCGGTAATGGCCCTCTATGTCTACCATTCCAACCAAGCAATAGTAACCCCAAATCAAAATAAAATCCTCAAAGGCTTGCAGCGGGATGATTTATTCTGCGTTGTCCATGAAAGATTTCTCACCGATACTGCCCTTTATGCAGACCTGCTACTCCCGGCCACATCCTCCCTTGAACAGCCCGATCTTTATCGTTCTTACGGTCAATATGTAATCCAAAAAACTTCGGCCATTATTTCGCCGATTGGCGAAGCAAAATCCAACTGGGAAGTATTTCAATTACTAGCTGAACGCCTCGGCTTTACCGAACCATATTTTAAACAGACTGCCGAACAGCTAGTTGACCAGGTTATAGACCAAGCTACTGACTGGCTTAAAAAAGTAGACTTGGCCGCTTTAAAACAGGGACAACCTGTTGAATTGCCCTTGCCAGCTAATTATAAAACCACTTACCAAACTCCGTCCGGCAAAATAGAAATCCTAAATCCGGCTGATCCGGAACCGCTTCCGGGCTATTGCGAGCCGCACAGTGACAATGCGCCGTTCCATCTGGTAAGCTCACCCAGTCTTTATTCGTTAAACTCCTCTTTTAATGAAAGAAAGGACTTGGTCAGCAAGAAAAAAGGAGTTTATCTAATGATAAACCCACTGGATGCCCAAGCTAAAAATCTAAGTGATAATCAACATGTGGTTGCCTTCAATCAGCAAGGCAGAGCAGAGTTTATTTTACAAATAACCCCCCAAGTGCCCCAAGGAGTAGTAGTTACTGAAGGTTTGTTCTGGCTTAGAGATGCTTTAGGAGAACGAACGGTTAATGCTCTTACTTCCGAACGCCTTACCGACAGAGGTGAAGCCAGTACCCTTTACGACGTTAAAGTTGATTTAGAGCCTTTCCAACCGGCTTAAAGCATAGGAAATAGCCAGGCCGCCAAAAAAGCAAAACACGCTAACTAGTCCCAGCCAATCAAAGGAATAGCCGGTAATGATTTCGGGAATTGCCCCAATCACAAAACCTAAAACAGCATAATAGGTAATACCATAGTATTCTCGGAGTAAGTAGTCCATAAACTTGGCAAAAACTAATACTCCTACAGCCAAGCCTATGCCCATCGGAAATAGAATCACCAGATCAAGCGAAGCGACTGCTCTTAAAAAACTCTCATAGAAACCCAAAAGCATCAGTAAAACCGAACCGCTGATTCCCGGAATCACTATAGAACCAGCCAAGACAAAACCGCCGAAAACTAATTGGAACAGGTTTACCGAATGCAATGCTCCGGCTTGGATATCACCAAAACCGGTTTCCAAAAAAGCTAAAGTTAAGCCAGTTATCAGGGTTAGGACAAAGGGTATAAGGTAAGTCACCTTAAACCCTCGACGGTTAGCCCGTTTAACTAACAACGGCAAGGTTCCGACTATTAAACCGGCAAAGGTATAAGTTGTCGGCATCGGTAGCTTTTCCAGCAAATAACTTAGGATATTACTGAAGCCGACAATACCAATGGCAGCTCCCAAACCGATCGGAAATAGAAATATAAGGTTTCGTTTCATGTTTTTAAAGAAATTCCCGACCGCAGAGACCATATCCTCATATAAGCCGAGAATCATTGCCAAAGCCCCACCGCTAACCCCAGGAGCTATATTGCCTATTCCGATTATTATCCCTTTAAAAAAGTTGCCAAAATAATTCATTAATATAAATATCTCCTGTATTGGTTTCTATCTAAGATATATATAGAAAGCGCGATCTTTTTAGAACTACATCTTACCTCTTATCCAGAGGAACATATTCTTTTCTTTTAGCCACACTCTTATAAGCCGGGCGAATAATTTTGCCGGCGCAGACAAGTTCTTCTATGCGATGAGCACTCCAGCCAGGCATTCTGGCCACCGCAAAAATAGGAGTAAACATCTCCAGCGGTAAATTCAACATTTTATAAACGAATCCCGAATAAAAATCTATGTTGGCGCTGATGATTTTGTACATTTTATTATGCTGAGCAATAATCTTCGGAGCTATTTTCTCAACTTTAGTATAAAGCTTGAATTCTTTCTCTAAACCCTTTTCCTCTGCTAGTTTACCCGCATAGTATTCTAAAATAATCTCCCGCGGATCAGATATGGAGTAAACAGCGTGGCCTATACCGTAGATTAAACCTGTTCTGTCGAATGCTTCTTTCTTAAGAATTTTCAACAAATAGGCGGCAATTTCTTCATCATCTTCCCAATCTTTTACATTAGCCATAATTTCCTCTAACATTAGATAGGCCTTAATATTAGCGCCTCCATGCTTAGGCCCTTTCAACGCACCGATAGCCGCTGCCAATGTAGAATAAGTGTCGGTACCGGTCGAAGTTATAACATGAGTTACAAAAGATGAGTTATTGCCTCCGCCGTGCTCAGCATGAAGCACCAGAGCCAAATCCAGCAAGGAAGCTTCAAGCTGGGTATACTGGGAATCCGGTCTTAACATATATAAAATATTCTCAGCCATACTCAACTCGGGTCTTGGGCTGTGCAAAAACAAACTCTTCTTACCATGGTAATGCGAATAAGCATGGTAACTGTAAACAGCAATGGACGGGAAGCAAGAAATAATTTTCAGGCATTGTTTTAATACGTTATGAATGGATATATCGTCAGGATTATCATCATAGGAATAAAGAGCCAAAACGCTACGGGCTAACATATTCATGATATCCTTGCCCGGAGTCTTTAAAATTACCCCTCGAGCAAAATCTTCAGGCAAATTCTGATAAATTGCTATTAATTTTTTAAATTCGGCCAGGGCTTTGGCATCCGGTAAATGACCAAAAAGCAATAAATAGGTTATTTCTTCAAAGCCAAAACGGCCTTCCGTCATAAAACCTCTGACGATATCCCTTATGTCAATCCCTCGATAGGTCAATCTGCCCGGTACGGGTATCATTTCTCCTTCGTCGATTATATAAGAATGTACCTCGCCGATTTCAGTCAGCCCAACCAAAACGCCTTTACCGTCTAGATCTCGAAGTCCTCGCTTTACTTCGTACTTAGTATACAATTCCGGGTCAATATTGCTGCTTTTTGCGGCAAGATCCCCGAGCCATGCAACAGTCTTTTTTTCAAATTCCTCTTGTTCAACTTTATCCATATCCCAGTTTTGCCTATCCATTTTTTCCATATCAACACCTCTTTATCGGATTTTTGGATGCTATAAATGCTATAACAGAAATAAATTTTCGCAAAGAACACTAAAGTATTTACAGTAACAAATTTATTTCTCTTATTATAACTTTTTTGGGGCAGATTTTTAAGTCTTTTAAGCTTTTATAAATTAGTTCTTGGCTTTGTTAGGCAGTTTACGCCTAGAGTCTAGAAGGTGGTAAAAAGCTAACACAGGATGCAAATATATCATCTTCGGTCCAGAAAACCTCATAACTTCTTTAATTTTTTCCCGCATATCATTTTTATAACAATGAATCGGGCACTTGGCACAAGTGGGTTTTTGGGAGCCAAAAATGCAATGATCAACTCTTTTTTCACTATACTGAATCAATTCCTGACAATCAGCACACAAACCTCCGGGATTCTTGTGTTTTTTACGGCAATAGATTTCTATCATAACCCGGACAGTTTTTCTTTCGCGCTGTAAACGCTTACTATCCACTTTCATAACCTCTCCAAAACCAGATATAGTAGTCTTTAAGAATTTTTAGCAAACATTGCCATTATATTGCAACTTTATTAAAAGTACCTGAATACTATTTTTTCTTAATTTCTTCGTATTTATCAAACCATTCCGGAAAGACTTTTTTAAAGCGAGCCGGTTTAAAATCTTTCTTGCGCACAAGAACATGGCTAGTAGTCGCCTCGACACATACCTCGCCGTTTCCGTTAATAATATGATAACCATACACAGTCCTAAGCCCCTGGTTCTCTTCAATCCAGGTCTTTACGAAAGCCCTCTCACCGTAGCGAATAGGCTTCTTATAAGTAATATTTACATTATATACAGGCGCATAATAACCCGCATTTTCCATATCCATGTAATTATAACCTAAGTCTTCGATTAGTTGGGAGCGACCCAGTTCGAGCCATTTGAGGTAATTAGCGTGATAGATTACTCCCATCGCATCTGTATCAGCATATAAGATTTGGATTTCCTTAGTCGAAATATGAAATTCAGCCAAAAATTTCCACCCCCATCCCTACTAGTATTATTTTAATATATTTTGAACACTTAATCCATTTAAGCTAATAAATTGTAAATAATCTGCATCGAAAATAAAGCTGATATAGCAGTATATAAAAAAAGTAGCCGGTTGGCAAATCCTCAGAATTTCCAGCCGACTACTTTTGCTTTATTGTCTAATTTTTCAATTTCTAGAGCTTAAAAAATCTTAGATACCCTGAGCATTGCTTTTCATTAACTGTTTTCCGCATACTTTGCTTTTAGCTGCCGCCGAAGCCTGATTTAATTCTTCCCCGGTGCCACCCATTCCCATAATATTTATACCGGAGGGGATATTAGCGGAGTATTGTTTTTTCTTCTGAGCCATACTTTTTCTCCTTTCTTTCTTTAAAAATTTAAGCTTACAAATCTATTCTCCCCTTAAAATCTCAATGCATGTATTAAGATTCTTCTAAATTAAACATAAGAAAATTTTTCCTTCTCTTGTCAGTAAACCACTAGTTTTTCCGTCTAATTAAAATAGAAATATTTAAGAGAATTGTTGAAGAGAAAGTGAGTGATAAAAATGTTTCCACTTCGTCGCTTGTTGCTGTTTACATTAATTTTTGCTTTTTTAGTACAAGTGATCGTCCCTACCCCAACACTTGCCATCGAATCTAAAGTAAAAGCAGACACTAACACTGCCAAAATCACCTTAGAACAAGCAATTCGTATTGTTAAACAAAACTTCACCATCCCCGAAGAATTTAGAGATTTTCGTTCGGGGTATAGCAGTTACAATCAGCGTCAAACTTGGTCCCTAAACTGGAATGCGTCTACCGGAGCGGGTAGCTTTTCCGCTCAAGTAGATGCCACTAGCGGGGAGATAGTTAATCTGTATTCCTGGAGTTCTGCCGATGACAGGGAGGGCTATAAGCTCCCACAGCTATCCTTGAAACAAGCCGAAAAACTTGCTACCGAAACAGTCCACAAGCTAACCGGCTCCAAATACGAAAAACTGCAACTAGTAAAAAATGAGGCGGCTATTCCTTTAACTCTATACGGCTCCCAGAAATATAACTTCTATTGGCAAAGAATAGAAAACGGCTTGCCGGTGCAGGGTAACGGTGTCTCCATCCAAATTGATGGCGAAAGCGGTCAGGTAAATTCTTATAGCCTAAGTTGGCATGAGCTTGATTTTCCGGACCCGGAAAAAGTCATCAATAAGCAAAAGGCCGCTCAGGCTTTTAGCGAAAATGCCTTTTTACAATTAGAATATTTTGTGCCTATCTATAGAATATTAACCACCGAAAATAATGAACAGATAAAATTAGTTTATCAACTCAAAAATAACGGAATGCTCGATGCAATTTCCGGTAAGCCCTTTGATTTAGAGGAAAATCTACGCTTTGCTTCGGATGGAGGAGGCTTAGAAAATGCCCAAGCTAAAGAGGCTGCGGAAGATAGCGTAGTTTTAAGCCCGGAAGAATTAAGAGAAATTGAAGAAAATACTAAGCTCTTAACTTCAGAGCAAGCGATTACCATCGTAAAAAAATGGATAGAGATACCCACTGATTATACCCTTCAAGCCATGAGTCTAAACAAAAGCGGTGGTTTTTATGACAGCAGAATATGGTATTTCGAATGGCTTTCCCGAGATGAAGGTCATTCGCAAAGTATTACGGCTAGGGTAGACGCTGTTGACGGTGAATTGCTCGGGTTTAGTCTCTACAACCCTATTTTCCCCCTAAACAAAGATGCGGCAAGTTCCTCTAAGCTTTCAGCAGATGAGGCCCGGCAAATTGCTGAAAACTTTTTGCAAAAAATTCAACCGGCTAAGTTTTCTGAAGTAAGATTAAAAACCGATAACCAATCTCCATTGCTTCCGGAAATTATCTCCGAACCGGAGTCTAACCAGACCCATCTCACTTTTTCTTACGAAAGAATGATAGACGGCATTGCTTTTCCTGCTAACGGAATGAGCATCACAGTCGATCTTTACACTAAGAAAATCAGCTCCTATAGCCTTAATTGGTGGAATCTGACTTTCCCGAAAGCTTCTACTGCTATGGCTCAAGCTAAAGCTGAAGCACTCTTTCTAGAAGCCAGACCGCTCGTCTTAAATTATATTCTGGTTTACAAAGACGGCCAGCAGCAAGCTAAACTGGTCTACCTGCCTTCGGACAAGCAACAAGGGACATCCGATCTTATGGACGCTAAAACAGGGCAGTTTTTAAACCGACAGGGCAATCCTTTAAGCGAACCCGTAAAAGCTAATCATTTTGAAGATATTGCCGGCCACGAAGCCGAGAAAGAAATCGCCGTCCTAGGGCTGGCAGGGATTTTCGGAGAATATGGCAAGAACTTCAAGCCAACATCCGAACTTACCCTGGCAATGTTTTTAAAGGCCCTATTGATGATAGATAACAGCTCCTCCTCGGCAATTTATAATTTAACAGACAGAGAAGTGCTGAAAAAAGCACAGGAACAGGGCTGGCTCAAAGAGGATTTAGCCCCATCGCAGGTAGTTTCCCGATACTTAGCCAGCAAAATAATAGTCCGCTACTTAGGATTAGAAAAGATCGCCGAACTTGACGGCATTTATCAATTGCCCTTTGCCGACCAAGAGGATATTAGCCCTGAAGCTGCGGGCTATATCGCCTTGGCCAGTGGACTTAATATTTTACAAGCAGAAAATAACAAATTTGAACCCCATAAAACTTTAACAAGGGCAGAGGCCGCTTCGGTACTGATTAAAAGTTTAAACCGGTTCCTCCAATAGTTTTATATATAGATCAAAGCCTTGTTCACCTAAAAACATCTCGCTGGCCATTTGTTTTATTTCCTTATAGTCTTCTTCAAACTCAAGCAAGAGGTTTAGCACGTGCTTAACTTTAACCCGCCTATCCGCCACATCCCCAATATTCAGCACACAAGCCTGACAGTAAGCAAGTAAGACATCCGCCCCGGCCGCCGCAGCCTCGTCCAAGTTTTGTAAATGATGCTCCTTAGACCACTCCGGCCGGAAATGTTCCAACTGCCCGCTGCTGCCGCAACAGATGGAGTTTTGGCGATTATGCTTCATTTCTGCCAGCGGGTAACCGGCCTGCTCCAAAGCGGCCCTGACTTGTTGCGCAAAGATTCCCTCAAAACGGTCGGGACAAGAATCATGAACAGTATAGATCTCCGAGCTGCCATTTGAGGCCCTATTTGGGACAAAGTAGTTGTGCAGAGCTTCATATACTGTGACCAGTTCAACACCTCGAAAGAGGTTTTCTTTTTTTAATTGATAGTAGCAGTTCGGGCAAGCTACTATTAATCTTTTGACTCCCAAATCGGTGACTTTTGTCTTTAAGCGTTCTTTGATTTTATCTCCCCTTGCCGGCAGCCCTATTTGATACATTGGCAAGCCACAGCAATCATCAAGTAAGATTGGATTCCGGTAATCTTTGGCCAAGGCCGCATATACTTTTTTAGTTAGTTCGGGCGAATAAGTAAACATTGTACAACCTGGCAAAAAAGCGGTTTCAGACGGAACGGACATATTTAGCCCGGCATAATCAATTCCATAAAATTCCCTAAACAGGCTCATTACTGTAACTGGGCGATCGGGAAACAAATACCGATATTCATTTACATCAATCTCTTTATTCTTTACAGCTTCCACTCTGCGCTGTTCAAACATCCGAAAAGGACTCAAGCCTAAATTACATACGGCTTCGCATTTTCCACAAAGAGCGCAACCATAAGCCTCTTGCCAGCTTATCCCTCTTAATGCAAGCGTTTTCGGACACTTTTTAAGGTCGGTTAAAAGCCGACAACTTTCCGCACAATTTCCACATTCTACACACCTTTGCCCTATCTCCATAGCCCACTTCCTGTCTTTCTCAACCATAATACATATCTCCTTTATCATTGATTACTGCTTACAGAGCACATCCCTAAAATTCCGCCTAGAATATCTAAGCAAGTACCTAGATAGATGTGTGCAAAAATTATGCCAAAACAAAAAAGTTCGCCTGGTAAGCGTTGCTGATTCCGCTTAAAAGGCGATCTTTCCGTACTAAAACCAATTTAACTAGGGCATTAGGTAGATATAGTAAATTGTCAAAATGAAAATAAAATTGTCAAAAAAATAAGAAAGAGATTTACGAATATAACTAAACTTAACTTATCTGAACTTTTCCTTTTTCAGCCAATCCAGTAAATTGCTTTCTCGCTCCTGTGTAATCTTCTGCAAAGCCTCCGTGTTCCATTCATAAAAACCGGAACCGCTTTTAGCTCCAAGCTTGCCGCTGGCTACGGTTTCTTGCAAAAGAGTCGGAACTTCCGGACTATTGCATAAATCTTTCATTAAATAGTCAGAAATGCTATGAATAACATCCAAACCTCCTAAATCTGCGCTCTCCAGCGGTCCGGTCGTAGCCAAACGACGCCCTAAGGCGTATTTCACGGTTGCATCGACTGCCTCTTTGCTCGCAATACCATTTTCCACCAAAGCCAAAGCCTCACGTAGCATTGCAAACTGTAAGCGATTCCCGATAAAGCCTAAGATTTCGCGGTTTAAAACTACGGGTTTTTTCCCGGCTTGTTTTAGTAATTGAAAAGCAAAATCTACAGTGCCGGCCGAAGTCTGTTCACCCGGAACAACCTCCACCAAAGGCAACAGGTGAGGTGGATTCCAAAAATGAGTAACAACAAAACGTTCTTTCTGCTTTAAATCTTCAGCGATGGCAGTCGGACTAAGACCGGAAGTATTAGAAGCCAAAATAGTCTCCGGCGGACAGTAGTCTTCGATTTCCGTAAAAAGCTTCTGCTTCACAGCCAAATCCTCAACTATGGACTCCAGAACAAAGTCCGCATCGGCCATGGCCTCTCGCAAATTCGTTACCCCATTTATGCGGCTTATTATCTGCGGAACATCCTCTGGACTTAGCAAATCATTAGCTACAAAGCTAGCCAAAATGTCTCTGATTCGTTTAAAGGCAAGCTCAATCTTGGTCGGAGAACGCCCGTACATTTGAACCGAATGACCGGCCAAAGCAAAAGTAAAAGCAAGTCCCGGCCCCATCGTACCCGTCCCTAGACAACAAATTTTCTTAACCTGGGTTAACATAAAACTGACCCTCCTCCTCACCCGTTTCCGGGAATTTTTCTGAGATAAAGTAAGCTAAAACCAGCGGGCAAAATCGTTTGCTTGATTCAATAGTTAATTATAATATATAATCAACTTGGGCAGTATCTTAAGAACTGCACCTTTTTTAAAATTCTACTTCTATTTTAAAATAATTTATTTTAAAAATTAACTTTTATTTCTGCCTGGATCTGTACCAGACTGGGACGGAGGGATGAAACAAGATTTGTTTTGTCGCCTCCTAAAAGGAGGAAAATCATGAAATCAACAGCAGACTTTAGGAAAATGAAGGCTGAAGGAAGCAAAATTGTAATGATTACCGCTTATGATTACCCTTCGGCTAAACATGTGGAACAAGCCGGCGCGGACATGATCCTTGTCGGCGATTCTCTTGGCAATGTGGTACTGGGCTATGATTCCACAATCTATGTAACCATGGAGGATATGATTCACCACACCAAAGCGGTTAAGCGGGGTGCTCCGAATACTTTTATAGCTGTGGACATGCCCTTCATGAGCTGCCACCTTTCTATCCGCGATACCCTTTTAAACGGAGCAAGGCTTATTCAGCAAACCGGCGCAAATGCGGTGAAAATTGAGGGAGCCGGAGAAATGCTCCAACATATAAAGGCATTGGTAAATGCCGGTATACCGGTCGTTTCCCATTTGGGCCTAACCCCTCAATCAGTGGCCGTCCTTGGTGGCTATAAAGTTCAAGGCAAAGATGCTGAGGCCGCTAGGAACATGATTGAAAACGCCCAACGTTGTCAAGAAGCCGGAGCCTTTGCTATCGTGCTGGAATGTGTCCCGAGACAACTCGCCAAAGAGATAACGGCAACCCTATCAATCCCTACTATTGGCATAGGAGCAGGCGTTGATACTGACGGTCAAGTCCTAGTATATCACGACATTATTACTTATGGCGTAGAAAGAGTGCCAAAATTTGTTAAATCCTATGCGAATATAAATGACCAAATTATTTCCGGCCTCAAAGCCTATGCCACTGAAGTACGCAAGGAGCTATTCCCCGATGACGAACACAGCTTCAATATGAATGAAGAAGAGCTAAAAGCTCTTTATGGGGGTAGAGAATAGAATAGTTTTTATAGCCAAATAAGACCTCTTTGGAGGTCTTTTCGTTTTTGGTAGGTTTTACTTACCTGTCAATATACTATTTCAATATCTTCGGCCGCAGTCAAAGATCCAATATCTATAACTTTCCCCTCTTTAAATTTAGCCAGAAATATCACGCTAATGGTGTATTTATCAGGTGGAACAGGATTTCCCTGATTGTTTTTACAATCCCAGAGTTCTGAAAAGGCTCAGCTTTTCGGATTCCTTTAACTCCACATCGACAATTGCCGTTGTAAAGCATTTATTGTGGGACCAGCGATAAACCTCTTTTCCATTCCGATTGACAACCAGGATATCGAACATTTGGCCGGCCCTATCTTCATTTCCTTTCTCTAGATATAGACTGAAAAATTCATTTATTTATGACGCTATGCCACGATGAACATTACTGAAACGCCTTAGTAGGCAAATGGTAAAAATCGAGGATTTAAATAAAGCAAAAAGGTAAAAAATCTGGTATGCAACTCTGAAACCGGACATACTAACCATAGCCAAAATAAAAGAAGCATCTATTTGAGCATCTACGCCAAATAATAAGGAGATAGTAATTTGCAGCCAGATAAAATTTTTTATGAGCCTGCTGCACTAAACTATGAACTAGGAAAAGAGTTTTTATGACTTACAGCTTCGTCCATCGAGCAATCAATCAAGAGGCTTTTCCTAAGGCTCTTGAATTATATAATCAATCATTAATGACTGGGCGGGGTCGTGGGAAATATTGTTATAGTTTAATAACCAATATGTAGTTTAATAACCAGACAAACTATTGCCTCTTTTAGGACAGCAGTAATGGGCTAGCATCTTAAACGTATAGCACCGCATTGTTTCATCAATAATAAGGTACAGAATAAATATTAAGGAGGCTCTAGCGGATGGGCTACGAAAAACTCTTGGAACCTGGAAAAATTGGCAATATGGAACTTAAAAACAGGCTGGTTATGCCCGCCATGGGAACCAACCTGGCTGCAGCAGATGGCACGGTATCCGATGTTATTGTAAATTATTATGCTCGTCGAGCCAACGGAGGGGTAGGACTTATTATTACTGAAGTCTGTTGTCCTGATCCTTTAGGACGAGTCATCCCCGGGGAAATTGAAATTACCAATATGAGTTTTATGCCGGGCTTAAGCCGGATCCCCCATGCCGTTCATTCCGGCGGGGCTAAAATATGCCTGCAATTAGCTCATGGTGGCTGTTTTGCCAGCGAAGCGGTAACCGGACATCAACCACTCTCTCCGTCCGGTGTAGGGACTATGCAGTTACCGGACGATATACCACGAGCGATGACCCTCGAGGAAATCAAGGACAGCATAGAAAAATTCGGCAGAGCAGCCGAACGGGCTCGGCTCTGTGGCTTTGATGCGGTAGAATTACATGGCGCCCACGGCTATTTGCCTTTACAGTTCCTCTCCGGCTACACCAACAGAAGAACGGACGAATACGGAGGTAGCTTGGAAAACAGGGCTCGTTTCGCTCTGGAATGTATTCGGGCCATAAAAAAATATGCCGGTAGTGATTTTCCTTTAATCTACCGTTTGAGTGCTGAAGAATATGTGCCTAACGGCTTAACTGTCGAAGAAGCCTGTACTTTTGCCAAGTGGGCGGAGGAAGAAGGAGTCGACGCTATTAATGTCTCCGCCGGAACCTGGGACTCCAGACTGGAAACCTACTTTAAAGTTATGGAGGGTAAAGAATCACCGGAGGGTAAGGACTTAAGCATAGGAGTTGCAACTTCGGTCTGGGTGCCTCCGAACTATACCCCGAGGGGTTCACTGGCCCATTTGGCTGCAGCTGTTAAAAAGGTTGTGAATGTACCGGTTATTGCAGTGTGCAGTATTACTCCGGAAATGGGTAATGAAATGTTAGAGAAAAAGGAAGCCGATTTTATTGCCATCGGCCGCCAAACCATAGCTGACCCGGATTATGCCGCCAAAATTGCTATCGGAGAGCCTGAAACCATCCGGCGTTGTCTACGCTGTAATGAATGCCTGGGAGAAGTTATGCGTAGCTGTGGTATTTCTTGCGCCGTAAACCCTGAAGCCGGTAAAGAATATGAGGGTTATACCAGAGTGACGCCGGCAACGAGCAAGAAAAAAGTGGCCATTGTCGGTTCAGGCCCGGCAGGAATCCAAGCCGCCTTAACGGCCACGCTGCGCGGTCATGAGGTCACCTTGTTTGAAAAGGAAGATAGGTTGGGCGGAGCTTTATATTATGTAGGTATCCCTGATTTTAAACTGGATTACCGGGATTATACCAATTATTTGATTCATGCGGTACAAAACTGTGGGGCTACTATTAAAACAGAGACGGAGGTAACTACGGACACCATAAAGAACAGTGATTTTGATGTGGTAATCGTGGCCACCGGAGCTTCTACTTTTAGGCCCGATATAAAAGGTGCCGACGACCCGGCGGTACTTGATCCGTTAGAAGTGCTTGACGGCAAAATCCCTGAGGGTAAGGATATCATAGTCTGTGGAGCCGGTCTGGTGGGTTGTGAAGTAGCAATGTTTTTAGCCGAGAGAGGCAAGAATGTAACGCTACTTGATATGCTGCCGGATGTAGCACCTGATATGCCGATCTACACCAAATGGGTGCTGAAAGCCAAGCTTGCCGAAATGCATATTAAAGTAAAGACCAATCATAAAATCATAGCCATGACCGGCAATAAGGTCCAATGTGAAACAGAAAACGGCAAGCAGGAATACCAGGGGGATGCAGTAATTTGCGCCCTTGGCCAAAAAGCCAACAGAACTCTACTCGAGCAACTAAGGGCTGAGTGTAAGGACATTGAGATTATTCCTGTAGGGGATGTAAATAGTCCTCGCAAAATAATGCAAGCAACCCATGAAGGTTTTCATGCTGCCAGAAGAATATAAAATTAGTCAAAGACTGTTAAAAAAATTAATTCTGTTCAAGCAATGGATTATACATCATAATAGCATGATTTTCTGTTACCAATTCATCTGAAATCAGATTGCCCAAATGATCCAAAACTCTGCGTCTTATAACATTATGGCGCGTGTAACCGCCCCACCATTCTTGTTTTATCAGGTGTTCACTTTCATAGATTTCATATTCATTGGGACATGGTTGTTCACAGCGCCACTCCCCTTCTAAATCCTGATCTCCTACTTTGACTTTAAGTTGGTAGATGTAAGGAGTATCATTTCTGATTTGTAAATCGATGTAATTATAGACAACCGTTGCTCCACTCCCAAAGGGCTGTGTGCGGTTAGCATCGGGAAATATATCATGGGTGTGTCGCCAACGTTCCGTTACAGTTAAAGGGGTGTGAAGGGTCAGCCAATAAATAAGGTTGGAGAGCTGGCAAAGACCGCCGCCCACCCCGGCGGTAAATGTGCCGTTGGTAAGAACCATTCCGTCCAAATAACCCTTTGCTTTTGTTGGCTTACCAACCAAACGCCAAAAGGAAAAAGTTTCTCCTGGATTTAGAATTAGTCCATTGAGTCTGGCACAGGCCAACTTTAAGTTGGTCACTTTGTTTTCCTGTAGCCACATGTCAACATTACGAAGCTGTCTATATAACGGCGTCCTATGAAGTGCCACCGGATAAGGGAGATCTGTGAATTGGAAACCGGATGCGAATTTAATTGAACGATTGAACGTCCATTGCAAATAGCGCCGGCACCTAAAATACAATTTTCCTAAAAACAAACGGGCTTGCGAACGCGGAACCGGCTTCCGCTGCTGAATATGATAATTCAAAGCCAGAATCACCTCTCTTCAAGCCTCAATAATAGAACCATTTCGTCGGCAGTAAAAATGTCCAAGGCATAGTGACAAGGGCAATTGTAATTGCAACTTTTAACCTTAAACTTTTTTCTTTAATTTGCTCTTTAAAAGTAATTTTGTAATTAAGTACAAATATTATTGCTGCCGCGACCAGCATGGCCAAACAGATCAGAATAACAGCCACCGGATTGCTAAATGGATCATAATTTATTGCTGAAATCAGATCGTAGGGCAACCCGTAAGAATCTCCTAAGATCCCCAAAATAAATAATATCGCAGCACCGGCGATATCAGCTAAAAAGCCAAATAGCCAAACTTTTACAATACATGCCTTATAAAACTCTTTAAAATTTTTTTGTTCGACAGCCAGCTTAAATAAGAAAAAGCAAGCTAGTAGTACTAGAGAATCGATAATAAAATTACCTAGAAGAGTTACTAGAATAACCGGCGGGAAAAATAACAAAAACCAGATGGGAAATATTACATTATATAGCTTGAGTTGTTTAGTTTCTTTAAGTTTCATTTCCTTGCTCCTTTATATATCAGTGTAAACCTCGCACTTTACAGTTTAATTTCTCGCCAATCTCCTTTAACCAGGCATCCGGATAAGCTTCATATTCCTTCCGATCCAACACACCATCGGGGGGCTGACGGAATTGCTGAAGTATCCAATTGGTGTCTAGGCCTAAGTATTTACGAATTGACTCTAAATCCTCGAAGGTATGCCAAACAGGTAATACAGTGGTCCGAAACTCATAAGGGATATTGCTCTCTTTGATCCACTCTATGGTCCCTACAACCTTTTCCCAGCTATTTTTAAGCCCGGTCAGTTCAGCATATTTTTCCGGAATTGCTTTGATATCCATTGCGATATAGTCCAAATAAGGCGCTACTTCCTGAAGCTTAGCCAGATTACTGCCATTGGTATCAAGCTTAATTTTAAATTCTGCTTTATTTTCCCTTTCCCTCTTAATCTCTTTTATTTTTTTAACCAAAGGAAGTAGTTCCGACGACAATAGGGGTTCACCGCCTGTTAGACAAACCCCATCGAGTAAGCCTTTTCTGGTCTGCAAAAAATCAATAACCCCCTGAATATTGGAAGGAGAAGTCTGAGACTTCTCCTTTATATCGACTAAGGCGGGATTGTGGCAGTAGCCACAACGAAAATTGCATCCACCGAAGAAGACCGTCGCTACTATATGGCCCGGATAATCCACCATGGAAAAAGGTTCTAATGCTACTATCATAATCTATTCACCACCAAATTCAGCATTTACCGGACTCCAATTTCTAGGACTCAAAAATTAGAAACATCTGTTAGAAACATCTGTTTAAAAATAACTGTTAAAAGCAGCATAACGCTTACTTTGCTACTCCGTCAAACAAACTAGGGGTTATACCTGCAATTTTATACTTAACCGTTTCTCTCTTTTCTTCTTGTTTGCCGGGATTCATAGCGGAGATTGGTCTATAGAAGCCCGTTACCCTAGTCATCACCAAAGTATCTTTGCCGCAGGTCGGGCAGCTAAAATGTTCACCTTTAATGTATTTATGGTCTTCGCAAACACTGAACGTCGGAGTCAGGGTAAAATACGGCAATTCAAAGTTTTCGAAAATCCGCCGCACAACGGCTTTAGCTACTGCCAGATCTTCCAAACTCTCAGCCAGGTAACCGTGTAACACAGTGCCGCCGGTATAGAGGACTTGCAGCTCATCCTGAAGTTCCACAGCGCGGAAAAGATCGCTGGTAAAGCCGACCGGTAGATGAGTGGAGTTAGTATAATAAGGTTCCTGCTCTCCGGCTGTAATAATATCGGGATATTGTTTTTTGTTTAACCTTGCCAGACGATAGCTTGTCCCCTCGGCCGGGGTAGCTTCCAAGTTGTACAAATCCCCATCTTCCTGCTGAAATTCTTGGATTTTGTTTCGCATATAGTTCAGGGTTTCCTTGGCAAAGCTCTGGCCAAATACAGTGGTGATATCATCACTGTCCGAGGTGAAGTTACGGATTGCTTCATTCATACCTACTAAGCCAATTGTGGAAAAATGGTTGCTCCAATACTTACCGAAACGCTTCTTAATATCACGTAAATAAAACTTCGTATAAGGATATAAACCGCTGTCTGTGAGCCGTTCCAAAGTTTTCCGTTTGGTCTGTAAAGAAGCCCGGGCAACATTCATATGGTGGTCAACCAAAGCCAGATACTGCTCCCAATTACCCTTAGCCAGATAACCATACAGAGGAAGATTTAAGGTTACCACCCCTATGCTTCCGGTTAAAGGATTGGCTCCAAACAAACCGCCACCGCGTTTTTTCAGTTCCCTATTATCTAGACGCAAGCGGCAGCACATACTTCTGGCATCCTCGGGATTCATATCAGAATTTATAAAGTTAGCAAAGTAAGGAATACCGTATTTATCGGTCATTTTGAAAATGGCGTTAGCAACTTCGCTGTCCCACTGAAAACTCTTTGTAATGTTATAGGTGGGGATTGGAAAACTAAAAATATTCCCATCGGCATCCCCTTCCAGCATTACCTCACAGAAAGCTAGATTGATTAAATCCATCTCGGCCTGGTAATCGCGATAAGGGGTGTCGAGAAACTCACCGTTTACAATAGCCGGCTCATCTTTGATCGATGATTCTTCGGCACTTACATCCAGGGTAATATTAAAAAACGGGGACTGGAAGCCGACCCTGGTCGGTACATTGACGTTAAAAATAAATTCCTGAATGCCCTGCTTAACTTGTTTATAATCGAGCTTGTCCGCTCTGACGAAAGGTGCCAGATAAGTGTCAAAACTGGCAAGAGCCTGCGCCCCGGCAGCTTCTCCTTGCAGCGTATACACAAAGTTAACAATTTGGCCTAAAGCCGAGCGAAAATGTTTAGCCGGTTTGGAGGTGGTTTTTCCTTCTGCCCCGCGAAAACCTACCAATAAAAGGTCTTTAAGATCCCAGCCTACACAATAAGGGGCAAGATCTCCCATATCGTGATTGTGGATAGCCCCGGAATCATGGGCTTTCCCCACCTCTTCTGGTAGAATGGATTGCCAAAAAGCGTTAGTGGCCTTACTGGTAACAAACCGGTTTAGGCCCTGCACCGAAAAGCCCATATTAGAATTCTCTTTTATTTCCCAAGTGCCTAAACCTAAATACTCCTTGAAAAGATTATTAGTATAGGTTTGAGCTTTTTCTTGATTCCGAATGATCTCATGCTGGAAGCGGTAACGTATGTAAGCTCTGGCAACATTGGTATTGCCTGTTTTCATTAGGACTTCTTCCACTTTGTCCTGGATTTTTTCAATATCAAATCCCTCATTCATTCCATAGCTTTGCTTTAGCTCAGCTACTACCCGATCGCAGACTATCTTGGACCATTCGGCTACATTGGATGTTTCGGTAGCGATAAAGGCTTTTTCTACCGCTCTATAAATTTTTTCCGGATTAAATACTTCCCTGCGGCCATCTCTCTTTATGACGTACATTAAAGACTCCTCCTAGGTATTTATATTTTTCATCATCAGCGACTATTTATTGGCGGCGCTTGACCAGTTCCTCCAGTTCCTCCATAAATTTCTGGATATCTTTAAACTGCCTGTAAACCGAAGCAAAGCGGATATAAGCAATCTCATCAGTTTCAAACAATTTATTAATAACAGCCTCACCAATCATTTCGCTCGGAACTTCCCTCTCATTGGTATCCAGCAGTTGTCGCTCTATATCAGAGACGATAGTTTCTAATTGCTCGGTAGATACCGGTCGTTTTTCGCAAGCTTTACTTAACCCGGACATTAGTTTTTGCCGAGAGAAAGGTTCCCTTCTGCCGTCTTTTTTAATGACAATAAGTTGAAAATCTTCATATCTCTCATAGGTAGTAAAACGTTTGACACAGGAATCACATTCCCTCCGGCGTCTAATAGCTGTTCCACCTTCAATCTGGCGAGAATCAAGTACCCTGGTTTCATCACTGCGACAGAATGGGCAACGCATTTTGATCCTCTCCTTTCTACATCTTGTATATAATTATTTTAACAGTACTATATATAGTGGTCAATCATCAGCTGTAAATTAGTCAAATTCAGTACTTTAGTCCTATTGGGTAATGGTAAAATATTCCTCACATTCTAGAGCCAAACAGCATATTTAATTAATGTAATATTTTACCAACTAATTAACACCTCAGGAGGTAATATCTATGGTGCAAAATCAAACCTCCCATCTTTTACAAAAGGCTGCCCCGATTATTATGAGGGAGCTTGGTCCTAGAATAGAACCTTTAATTGCTGAAAAATTAATTACACCGCTTATCCAAAAGGTAGGCCCGCCAATCGCCAAAAGGATAGCTTACCCTCTGGCGCGTAGAGCAGGTATGGCTCTTTTCAATAAAGTAGGTTTTCCTTTGCTAAATCAATTGTTTGAGCCGGATAGCGCTAGCGTTCAACCAAACGAAAATGCTCTACCCGGCGAAAATAAACTTAGCAAATTTAAAATTGGAAAAACTAAAGGAAACGGAAAAAGCCTTAAAAATATCTTTCGAAGCAGAAAAAACAAGACTAAAAGCTTACAAACTCCAGCGCCGGATCAAGCAGTTCCCCAAGCCCCAAATCCACTCCTAAATCAAACATCCCTTCCCAACCAAACACCAATTCCTAACCAACAGTTTACCCAGATTTCTCCGGAAACTTCCGTTCCCCCGGTCAACCCGCTTCCCAATGACAGTCTGGGACTCTTCAACGAAAATCAGGCTTTTCTTCCAAACTATAATACAGCTTTACCCTGGCGAAGAAGACAGTAGGCATTTAAAATACTCCCCTAAAGACAGCTTCTTTTTGGCCAAAAGCTGCTTTTAGGGGAGTAAACAACAAATCTTTAAGATCTATCTAGAACCATTCGTGAGTGTAAAGATTTTAGCTTGCGGGTGGGAAAAAACCAACGCTGAAACCGAAGCTTCCGGTTCCATCATAAAGTTTTCTGTCAAATTTAGCCCTATCTCTTCCGGCTTTAGCAGTCGGAAGATTTTTTGTTGGTCCTCTATTTGCGGGCAAATTGCGTAGCCGGGCGAAACTCTGATTCCTTGGTAACGGCGTTTCCGTAAGTCAGTTGCCGTTAAAGCAGGAGCATCCGTCAAGCCCCACATTTTACGCATTAGGGCATGAAGCTCTTCAGCAAAGGCCTCGGCAAATTCCAGCGCCAGAACCTGAAGCAAATAAGACTTTAGGTATTCCCCTTCGTCCCGCAGTTGCTTGGCTTGTTCAGCCACTTGTTGACCGGTGGTCAGTACAAATATCCCCAGATAATCCTGGAACTGCTGCGAGCGCGGTCGGATATAATCAGCCAAGCATAAGCCATTTGGCTTTTGCTGCCGGGGGAAAGTGAATTCTTCCAAAACGGTAGACTGACTGTCGGCGTCAATTACCAAAATACTATTTCCTTCGGAGTAAGCCGGGTAAAAAGCATACACGCCATGGGCTTTAATCAGCTTCTTTTGGATAATTTCAGCGAGATAGTCCTGAACGAATAACCGAAACTCTTTTTCTTTAGCCTGATAAGATTGCCCGCCCAAATATCTCCGCAAAATCAACGGTAAATCAAGATAAGCACTAAGCTTTTGCAACGGATAATCTAGAAGCAGCTGCCTAGCCAAAGTTTTAGGCCGGTAAACGGGATGTTCCCAACTTACTCCAGTGCTCGGAGTAGATACTTCTTTTTGCTTATTAGCTTTTTGCTGAGCACTGCTAACATCATCATCCAAAGCCTTAACCTGGGCGGGAGCTGTTCTTTGTTCATTTGATCCAGTCCTAGTCTTAGTTGCCATTAAATCATTGAGCAAACTAAGACCCTCCAGCGCATCTCGGGCATAAAGTACCGGTCCGGCATAAACAGGGGCTATTCTTTCCTCTGTAAATTTCCTGGTCAAAGCAGCACCGCCTAAAATAAGCGGGGTATTTATACCTGATTCTTGAAGATCCTGAGCAGTAAGACGCATTTGTTGGACAGATTTTACCAATAAACCGGACAAACCGATTACATCCGGCTTCTCAGCTTTACTTGCGCTAATTAACCGGTCGGAATCAACTTTAACTCCTAAATCAACCACCTTATAACCGTTATTGCTTAGGATAATCTCCACCAAATTCTTGCCGATGTCGTGCACATCACCTTTTACGGTGGCCAGTAAGACCTTCCCTCTTGTGACTTGATCCGCTTTGGTCATATATTTTTCCAAAAAACTTACCGCAGCCTTCATCACTTCAGCGCTTTGTAACACTTCAGCTACGATTAATTTATTTTGGTTAAAAAGACTACCTACCCGGTCCATGCCTTCCAGCAAAGGTCCGTTGATAATTTCCAGCGGAGAATAACGGCTTAAAGCTTCCTGGAGATCTTCTTCCAAACCCTTTCGGGATCCCTCTACAATATAGCTGCTAAGACGTTCTTCCAAAGGGAGAGTTTGCTCATCCGAGCCGGTCAGGGCTGTAGGCTTCTTTTCTCTATAAAAATCGATAAAGTCTTTCAAGGCTTGCTCGCCGGTATTTAGCAGCAAATCTTCAGCAAGCTTTTTCTCCTTTTCCGGAATCGTAGCGTATCTTACCAACTTCTCGGCGTTCACGATAGCATAATCCAACCCGGCCAAGGTATTCAAATAGACAAAAACTGCATTTAGCACTTCCCGACCGGCAGCGGGTAAACCGAAAGATACATTGCTGATCCCTAATATGGTTTTGCATTCCGGAAACCTATTTTTAATTAGCCGTAAACCTTCGATAGTTTCCACAGCCGAACCAAGGTATTTTTTATCCCCGGTTCCCACCGGAAAGGTCAACGGATCGAAAATTATATCAACCGGAGCCAGGCCGTATTCTTTGACGAGCAAATCGTAACAGCGTTCAGCCACTTCCAATTTACGCTGCCTGGTCAAAGCCATACCCTGTTCATCAATTAACCCGACCACAACTGCCGCCCCGTACTTTTTAACCAAGGGGACTACCTTCTCGAAGCGTTCGATGCCGTTTTCAAGGTTTATCGAGTTGATGATAGCTTTACCTTGACAAAAACGCAGTCCGGCTTCAATAACCTCCGCATCCATCGAATCCAACATTAGCGGAGCTTTGACTTTTTTGAGCACATAGGGTAGAAAGGTCTCCATATCTTCCAATTCATTACGATCCGGGTTAGAAACACAAATATCAATAATCTGAGCGCCTTTTTTAACTTGAGTTTTAGCAATCTCCGAAGCTTCTTCTAACTGTCCCGTTGAGATTAACTCTTTAAACTTGCGGGAACCGATCACATTAGTACGCTCTCCAACCAATAGCGGCCGATTATCTTCCTCCGGCCAAACAACTTCAATTCCGGATACACAGCTCCTTTCCGTTATGGTAGCCTGCCGTGGCCGGCAGTTCTTAAGAGCCTCGGCTAAGGCCGCAATATGTCTATCCGTAGTACCGCAGCAGCCGCCCGCTATATTTAACCAGCCATTTTGAGCAAACTTTAGCATTTTCCGAGCAAATTCTTCCGGAGCCTCCCTATAGATCCCGTCTTCGTCAGGCAAGCCGGCATTGGGATAACAGCTGATTGCACAAGTTGCTATCTCATTTAAAGTACGCAGATGATCATTCATCAATTCCGCGCCTGTTCCACAATTCAAGCCGACAGCTAGCGGCTTTAGATGTTTTATGGAAATATAAAAAGCTTCAATACTCTGACCGGCAAGCATAGTTCCGGACGGCTCGATAGTGCAAGACAGAATAAGCGGCACTTTTTTGTTTGTCTCCGCCAATGCCCGTCTAATACCGATACAGGCCGCTTTAGCGTTCAGCGTATCTTGGCAAGTCTCAATTAAGAACAAATCCACTCCGCCTTCTAAAAGCCCCAGCGCTTGCCGATAATAAGCCTGTTCCAGTTCTTCAAAGCTAATACCTGTGCTTAGGGTTAGCATTTTGGTGGTCGGTCCGATTGAGCCGGCCACAAAACGCGGTTTAGTGGGCTCCGACCATCTGGCTGCTGCCTGACGGGCAAGATTTGCAGCAAGTTTATTCAGTTCAATATCCTTTTCCTCCAGCTCATATTCCCTTAAAACTACGGAACTGGCTCCAAAAGAATTAGTTTCAATAATATCGGCTCCGGCTCGCAGATAAGATTCATGAATTTGCGTAACCAGGTCCGGACGAGTTAGATTTAAGATTTCATTACATCCTTCATATTTTGCTCCACCAAAATCCTCAGCCGTAAGTCCTTTTTGCTGAAGCATTGTCCCCATTGCCCCGTCGAGAATCAGGATTTTTTCAGCCAACTGCCCGTTTAACAATGTCATGTTTATTGCTCCTTATCATCCAATTTAGCTTGTAAAGAAGTTAGTTTGGATTCCATCGTTGCTTTTTTATCCCTTCTGTCATCTATTTTAATAGTTGTAATTACCCTTTCAGCACCGGCTGCAAACACCGCCTCCTGCATTTCACGGATGGCCTTCATTACTTCATCCAAATCTCCCTCTAAAGTGGTAAACATCGGCCCAACCTGTCTCTGAATCCCCGGTCGGTCAAGGATTACTTTTTCTGCTGCCGCTACATATTTGCTGACACTTGTCCCTACACCGAGCGGTACCATATTTACAGCTACAATTGCCATTTCCGGTCACTCCTTTAAAATTTTATTAGCGATTTTATGTTAAATTTTAATACTTTAAAACTTTATATAATTAAAGTATTATTATAATTTAGATATGCTTACTATACTTGCTATGCTTGTTTGTAGGCATTACAGTAGTTAGGATTATCATAGTAACAGTTAGGCTTATTATAGTAATTTGGCTTAAAGATATAATAAATAAGCTTAAATAGAATTAAGCTTCGTCAAATATGTATATGAGCTTTTAGAGAACAAAATACGCAATTTACTTTTGGCCGGAAATTCGTAAAAATTTATTATATTATAGCACAAGTACGCTAAGTTTACTTTCAGTTTGTTATAATAAGTTTGTATAGTAGAAGGAGGGTCTCCGATGGCCACCAATAAATTTAAAATTTTAGTAGTCGACGACGATCCAGCAATCTGCCAAATGCTAAGCCTGGGTCTCACCAACGAAGGATATGAAGTAAAAACCGCAGAAAACGGAGAGGTCGCTTTACAGATAATCCCCGAGTTTGAACCGCATATTATTATTCTGGATATAATGATGCCGGTAATGGACGGTTATGAGCTTTGTGAGGCGGTTCCGGCCATTTCCGGAGCTTCAATGATTATGCTCTCAGCTAAAGACGCTTCCCAAGACATTATCAAGGGCTTAAGGCTGGGTGCTAATGACTACCTCGTTAAGCCTTTCCATTTTGAAGAGTTATTAGCTAGGATAGAGGTTCAGCTAAGAAATCGTTTCCCTGATCTATCCGGCAGACGGACTATCGGCCGTTTCACCATAGATGAATTGAAAAAGACCATTGCGTTAGACGGTAAAGTTTTACACCTTTCGCCGACAGAATATAAGTTGCTTTCTTATTTACTGTGGAACGCTAATCAAACTTTAAGTAAAGATAAAATCCTTATTCACATCTGGGGCTATGACTTTGAAGGCGAAGATAATATTATTGAAGTCTATATCCGCTATTTAAGAGAAAAGCTCGGAGACTCCGAGCATAAACTAATCAAAACCATCCGCGGTCTTGGTTACCGTCTGCAAACCGAAGAAGCAAACGCCTAAATGATAACGGGGTAAATTATGGGAAAAAAATTTTTAGCTAGTCTTTCCGAGTGGAAAAAATCATTAATCGGGCAGCTGTTGGTGAGGTTCTGGGTTTGTCATATCCTTTTTTTTACAATTATTGGTTCTATCCAGTATAATTCCCTAAAAGATTCTCTGTACCTCAGCGTCGAACAAAACTTATACTCGGACTACCAATCAATTAAAAATAATATGATGACCTGGTTTTTAAACAGTAAAGTCCCACCGGAGCGCCTCGCCGAACTTAGGCCAGGTAATTTTGTGGCCTTTTATTCCATTAATAACAAACTAAATTTTATGATCTATAGTTATGGAAGGCCCCAAGAGGGTATCCCAGAGTGTTTACATGAGCCACTGTCTTTCGACCTCTATGATAAAGCCATCTCCAACGAGCCGTTTTTGATGGGCAATAGTAAAGAAAACCGTTATATGCTTTTAGTAAAACCCGTTCTATCCAGCAATTATATTCCTTATGTCAGTACAACGCCGGAAGACCCGCTCTCCAAATTTATGCAAAAAAATATTACGGTCTATTTTCCGATTATCGGCTATGCGGTAATAGGTGAACCTCTCTACCATGCGGATTCTATCCTCGAAGGTAATTTTTACAGCTATGTATTTAATGCTTTAATTATTTTATTAATAAGCACGGTTTTAACGGCTTTAGCTTTGCAAAAACCGCTGGAACCGCTGCTTGCCATTTCCTCTACTGCCCGCAAAATCGCCGGCGGACGCTATGATCTACGCTTGCCGGCAATAAAGACCTCTTCTGAAATCATGCAGCTACGTGAAGCTTTAAACCATATGTTATGTCAGATGGAGAACGCCTTAAACACCGAACGCCAAGCCAAAGACAGAATGGCTCGATTCATTGCCGATGCTTCCCACGAACTAAGAACCCCACTGACCTCTATTCGCGGTTTCTTAGAAATCCTGCTGCGAAATAAAAATCTTGACCAAAATACCTTAGATTCAGCTCACCAGACCATGCTAGTTGAAACTGAACGCCTGATTCGTCTCGCCGAAGGACTGCTAGCCCTAAACCGGATCTCCCAAGAAGAACCGGGACAGGAAGAACCGGCTTTCCAGACCACTTTGCAAGATGTGCTACCTGAAGTTGTTCCGCTGTTTGCCACTTTACTTGAAAACCGAAGCTTACTGCTAAACGGCCAAAATCTTAAGGATATAAACGAGGCAGAGCTGCCGCTTTCCACTGACGGCTGCGATCAGGCCTTGCCGCTAAAAGCCGATGAGCTAAAACAAATTTTATATAATCTGATAAACAACGCTATCCAACATACTGAAAAAGATGGCCTGATAGAGATAATAACCAGTCAGGATAAGGCTAATTTTAGTTTTACAATAAAAGACAACGGGAAGGGTATTCCCGCTGAGGATCTGCCCCATGTTTTTGACAGATTCTTCAGAGGAGACCGCTCCCGTTCCCATGCCAAAAGCCAAAGCTGTGGGCTTGGCCTGGCTATTGTTTCTGAATTAATCAGATTGCGTGGCGGAAAAATCACGGTTCAGAGCCTCCCGGGTGCAGGTGCCAGTTTTACCGTAATTTTCCCCGTGAAAACCGTTTAATGCCTAAGCCTTTTTAAGCACCATATTTTAAAGATTATTATTGACTGACTGCCCTTTCCAGAATGTTATAAAGTCTACCAACCATATTGCGCTGATCTAAGATCAGACCTGCAGCTAACTGAGCAGTCTCCAAAACCTGCTCCGCCGCTTCTTTAGCAAAGGGATCATTTGCCTTGCGCAGTTCATTAATTCCCTTGATGATCTTATGTTTGCTGTTTAATTCCAGGATACCCGCAGGAATATTTTCCTTCTCTCCGGTCATTTGCATCATAATCTTTTGCATACTATGCGAACCATAGGGACTTAAAATAATAGCAGGGCTGTCTACCAGCCTTTTCGAAGCCCTTACCTCAGTTACTTTTTCACCTAAATTAGTTTTAAACCAGCTCAGCAACTCTTGCAATTCATCCTGATTTATCTCCTCAGTTGCCTGCTCTTCAGGCTGCTCGATATCGGGCAAATCCTTAGTATCCTGTTCCGCTGCTACGATTTTCTTACCTTGGTATTCCCGAAGGTTGTCCAAAATATAATCATCGACTGGATCATAAGTATAAAGAACCTCAATCCCTTTATCTTTAAAGACTTCCAGATAGGGACCGGATTCAATAGCTTCGCGACTTGAACCATTGATATAATAGATGGCCTGCTGGCCTTCTTTCATTCTGGCCACATAATCATCCAAAGAGATTAATTCCTCTTCCTTGGTCAAGTTCGATTCAAAACGCAGTAAACGGACCAGCCCGTCTTTATGCGTAAAATCTGTTGCAGCCCCCTCTTTTATAAAGCGGTTAAATTTCTTCCAGAATTCATTATATTTTGCAGAATCACTTTTAGCCTGTTGCTCCAAGAATTTCAAGAAGCGACCGGTAACAACTCTGTTTAGCTTGGCTACCAGCGCATTCTCTTGTAAGGTTTCCCGGGAAATATTTAAAGGAAGTTCCTCGCTGTCTATAATACCGCGGACAAATCTCATCCATTCAGGAACAATCGCCTCCGATTTTTCCTGAATCAGTATTTTTTTGCAGAAAAGATTAACCCCTCTCTCCATTCTGTTAAAGCCAAATCTCTCCAGGTTTTCCCCGGGTACATATAATAAGGCCCTAATCGATAGCGGAGCGTCAGAAGAAAAATGCAGCCTATAGGTCGGTTCGTCATAAGCGTTGGCAATATACTTATAGAATTCAACATATTCCTCCTCGGAAATCTCCGAGCTATTCTTCGTCCAAATCGCTTCGACAGTATTGGCTTTCTCTCCGTTCACTTTTACCGGGAAAGGTACAAAGCTGGAGTACTGTTTAATTATTCTCTTAATATTGTCGGCTTTACTATAATCCGCAGCATCTGCCTTCAAGCTTAATACGATCTTAGTCCCGCTTAAAATACTGTCATCACCGGGTTCAATGGTATAACTACCTGTACCGTCCGAAGTCCAAATCCAGCTATCCGAACCCTCTCGGAAGGAACGGGTATAAAGAGTTACTTTCTCCGCGACCATGAAGGCCGAATAGAAACCGACCCCGAACTGACCGATCAGACTTAAATCAGCCTCACCCTTTGGGGAGTCCTTTTTGACCTCCGCCAATTGTCTTATGAATTCCTTAGAACCGGAATGGGCGATCGTGCCCAGATTTTCGATAAGTTCTTCTTTCGTCATGCCAATCCCATTATCCGAGATTGTGAGGGTCCGAGCCTCTTCATCAGTATCAATGTTAATTTCCAGAGGTCGCTCCGGGTCAAGGGCTCCATCTTCAACCAGCTTGCAATAGCGGAGCTTTTCCGTAGCATCAGCAGCGTTAGAAATTAATTCGCGCAAAAAAATGTCCCTACCGGTATAGAGGGAGTTAATAACAATATCCAATAGCTGCCTAATTTCAGTTTGAAATTCTCTGGATTCAATTTTGTTGCTCATTAATTCTAACCTCCCTATAAGAACATCTTTATTACGACAATAAAGCTACTTATAATTTAGTAGCTTTTGGTAATAAAATAAACAACAAACAAATTAATTATACCACGACCTGGATAAAATGCTAATAACTGTCCCCTTACGGGCTTTTGAGTACTGCTTCCTTACCTTTCTCGGTAAGTTTCCACCTTGTGGCCGTGACATTTAATTTTTCCTGCTCGGTCTTATTTTTTTTAGTACAACAAACTCCACATTCCTCGCATTTATCGTCCACACAGGAAGGGTCATCCGAAATTATATAACCCATGGTTTCCAGGTTAAGAAACATCTGCTTGACCAATTCCGGATCAAGCTCCAGTTTTTTGGCCAATGCCGTATGAGAATTTAGTTCACTATTGGCCATCTCTCTTAACACCCTGATTAACATACGAACCTCTCCTAACTTGCTTAAATGGCAAGGTTATTAATCAATATTATACTTAAGATAAACCGAAAAGCCTACCGACTTGATAAACTAATACTGCCAAACTCCAGCCGATTACAAAGGAATAAACACCGGAAAACAGAGCCCATTTTAAAGAATTCGTTTCTTTCTTTATAATACCAAAAGTCGCCGCACAAGGTGAATAGAGTAAAGTCATAATCATAAAAGCATAGGCTGAAAGGGGTGTAAAATACTGGGCTAAAACAGTGGACAGCATTTCTTCGCCTGCTCCATAGACCAAACCAAAGGTGGCTACTATGGCTTCCTTAGCCCCAATACCGACGATCAAAGCGACTGCTGACTCCCAGTTGCCAAAACCGGCAGGGCTGAAAAGCGGAGCAATAGCCGAACCCATCTTGCCGAGCAGACTTTCGTAGCTTCCCGGAGTAACTCCAATGGGGAAGATTGACAATATCCACAATAACACTACTATAGCAAAAATTATCGTACCGGCTTTTTTCACAAAAGCTTCGGTTTTTTCCCACATGTGGATAAAAAGGCTCTTCAAAGTCGGGATACGATACGGAGGCAGTTCCATCACAAAATAAGATTTTTCTTGCTTAAATACCGTCTTACTTAAAACCTTACCGGCAACCACAGCAACAAGAATTCCGAGTACATAAAGGGAGAAAAAGACCAAACCGGAAGCCGGAAGAATTCCTACTTTTTTATTACCGAAAAAGGCAGCGGCAAACAGGGCATAGACAGGTAGTCTGGCGCTGCAAGAAATAAACGGGCTAATAAATATGCCAATCATCCGGTCTTTTTTCGTATCCAAAGTCCGAGTCGACATTATTCCGGCCACATTACACCCGCTGCCGACAATCATCGCGACAGCTGTCTTGCCGTGCAAGCCGACTGCATTCATCAAACGGTCCATAACATAAGCAGCCCTGGCCATATAGCCGCTGTCTTCCAAAAAGGAGATTAAAAAAAACATAGTAAACATCAACGGCACAAATACCAAAACTGCCCCTACGCCGCCGATTAAAGCATCAATAAAAAAGGAACGTACCAATTCCGGAGCATTTACCAGCAAACCCGCCACATATTCTCCCAGAAGGGCAAAGCCAAGTTCAACATAACTACCTAAAAAGTTGTTACCAAAAGTCATGGTTATCATATAGAGCAGAAACATTATCAAGAAAAACAACGGAATACCTAGCCATTTATTAGTTGCGATTCTGTCGATCTTCTCTGTCAAATCATCGCCCTGGGCAGTTCCTTTACGAACACATTCTTTAATCAGGTAATTTATATATTCATAACGTTTACCGGCCATATGTATCTCCGGATCAAAACCGATCTCCGCACTGATTCTTTCCCTTCCTGCCTGCACGGTCTCTTTTAACAAGTCATGCTTATCCAGTTGCACAAATTCCTTCGCATAATCGTCATTTTCCAACAGTTTGATAGCCAAAAGGGACGATGCTCTTTCATCGCTTATTCCTAAATCTTCTAATATAGCTGCTATCTCTTGTAAGACATCATTTACCGGCTGACCATAATCTAATCTAAAAGAAGGTCTATCGCTATGCTCTAAACTGACAGCCCTCTCCAGCATTTCCATTATACCTGTACTTTTCGTGGCCACAGTAGCCACAACCGGCACTCCCAGCAGTTTAGCCAGTTTCTGCTGATCAATGAAAATCTGCTTTTTCTCCGCCTCGTCTATCATGTTTAAGGCCAGCACAACCTTCGTATTCATCTCCAGTAGCTGGACGGTAAGATAGAGATTGCGCTCTATATTGCCGGAATCAATAACATTTATTACCACATCAGGCTTATCCTGAAGAATGTACTGAACTGCAATAATCTCATCTTCGGAAGAAGCTGAAAAACTGTATGTTCCCGGCAGATCTATTATTCTTAAGTCTTTGCCCTCATATTTAACGAAACCTTCCTTGCGTTCAACCGTCACACCCGGCCAATTGCCCACATGTTGCCTCGAGCCGGTCAACACATTGAATAAACTGGTTTTACCGCAATTAGGATTGCCGACTAAAGCTAAATTTAATTCCTTTGCCATTATTCCAACCTTCCGTCTGTTATCATTACTCTGAATCCAATTACCAAAATAAATAGTTGTTATCTAAATCTCCAACCCTAATTGATAGCAGTTATCAATTATGTTGCAAAAATTTACAGGGTTTCTTCCCCTGGTAGATTTAATATTGACACTAAAAAGCCGAGCTTATTCCTCAAGCGGTTCTACTAGAATGTTCTTGGCATCACTTTTTCTTAAAGTAAGATTATATCCTCTGAGATTTATCTTAATCGGATCTCCTAAAGGAGCCTGTCCTTCAACTTTAAACTTCGTTCCCCTGACCAGACCCATATCAGTCAGTTTTTTTCTCATTGTATTGTCTAAGGTGATATTTATGATTCTACCATTAGTATTAATAGGTACTTGGTCTAAACTGACATACTTTGTATCCATTTTTCTCACCTTCTTGAAAATGATTATCAGCTTCATATTAACTATAGCTTATCCTAATAAAAATAGCAATATTTATTGTATCATATTCTGTTATGGTATATAAAAAAGGTGTCTATGTTAAATTTCCCATTTATAGTAAATTTTGGATATCAAAATATTTTTCAAAAACATATTATCTACCATTTAGCGAAAGAATATTTAAAATTTAAAAAGCGAAAATATAAAGGGAGGTCTTTTTTTGACTTTAGCATAAAAACGGAATAAGAGGAAGTGATTAAAATGACTGAAGAACCCTCTAAGCCCGTTCAAGCTGAAGATATAACTCAAAACACTATAGAAAAGCTCAAACACCAAATTCAAGCGACTAAATTAGTGATTACAAAGTACTCTTCTTAGAAAAAACTCCAAATTTAAAGCTCCCCGGACTTGATAATTCCGGAGAGCTTTTGTTTTGCTTAAAAATAATTTAAAAATAATAGGGGTGAGGTCTGTAAGGATAATAACCGGAGCTGCGCCCTATACCGTAGCCGACACCAAAACTCAAGGCTAACAACGCTATGGCCGCAAACGGGTAAAAAAACAATCCCGGATTAGAAGAATTGAATAAGATACCGTCTGGCCGTACTGCAATAACCTGCCCTTCCAGCCATTGGCCATTCCTTAAAAGCAATCTGGTAGGTTGGCCTAAATATGGTAAAGCAGTTTCGTAGCAAACTGGATTAAATAGTCTCAAGGTTTTCCACCCTCCTAAAACATCAATTACCAATAAATGGGTAATATATTGTATGAAATGACCTTAGATTTGGAACTAGAAACCCCAAGACGGAAAACCTACAGGCCCAAAACCGCCCCACCAGAAAGGAATAAACAGGATAAAGATAATAAGAATAATTATAAGCCACCACCAACCGGCACCCCTGCCTAAACCACCGTAATAACCGCTTCCGCCAAAAATAGCCATAGAAATTCTACCTCCTCCCATTTTATGGAAATATCTCCTAGGATATTCTATGTGGAAGTGCGGCTAAATGTTTGAAATCTTAGGACTAATAGTAGATAATAAAAAAGGATAAAGAATAGTGCCAGAAGCAATCAGGTTATTATACAATGTAATAAAGGACGGTGCAGCATGAATAATCTTAATCTAAGATACCAACTGGAAGATAAACCTTCTTTTTGGCGAAATATCCTGTTTGGTTTACAATGGTTGGCTATCGCAATGCCTATGATCATTATAGTGGGCAAGATAGTGGCTACTCTGCAGTTTGAGGATCCTAGCCAACAAATAATTTACATTCAGAAAGTTTTTTTTGTAATTGGGCTCTCCATATTAATTCAGGTTATCTGGGGACATAAGCTACCGCTGGTTATCGGCCCTGCTTCCGTTTTACTGGTAGGAATAACCGCCAGTCAGGGAGCCGGAATAAATACAATTTATTCTTCCATACTAATCGGTGGACTTATTTTAACCTTAATAAGTATTAGTGGTTTATTCGAGCATCTAAAAAAGCTCTTTACGCCCAGAGTGGTGGTTACTATATTGATGCTCATAAGCTTTACATTAATTCCGATGATTATAAATTTGCTCTTTGCCAATTCGGCTGTAATTAGCCCGCTAACAAACCTTCTTTTCGCTTTGGCTTTCGTTTTCAGCTTATTTCTAGCCAATAAATTTTTAACAGGAATTTGGAAATCCACTTTAATTATTTGGGGAATGGTTTTGGGAAGTATTATCTATGCCCTTCTTTTTCCGGAAGGGATTGCTAGCGTTTCCGCAAGTACAGGTTTTATATCTGGATTCTTTACAGATTTCAATACTCGGATTTTCCCTCTGGAAATAGGTACTTTAATCTCTTTTCTCATTTGTTTTATTGCTTTGGCTATCAATGATTTGGGGTCTATCCAGGCTATCGGGGGTATGCTCAATGTCGATAATATGCCCAAAAGAATAAGCAAAGGTATTACCTTAACCGGGGTTTTAAACATTATTTCCGGCTTTTTTGCTGTTATAGGACCCGTTAACTATTCCATGAGTCCCGGGGTTATTGCTTCGACCAGCGTTGCTTCCAGATATCCTCTTATCCCGGCAGGAATAGCCCTGGTGATTTTGGCCTTTTTTCCACCAGCGCTAAATCTCATCGCTGTGATTCCTTCGGTGGTAATCGGCAGCACTTTTATCTACACCCTCTGTTCGCAACTTGCTGCCGGTTTGATGCTGGCTTTTAACTCGATGAAAGATTTCCGCTTGGAATACGGTTTGATCATCGGCTTACCCCTTATGCTAAGTATCCTGATCTCCTTTCTGCCGGAGGCAGTCGTAATATCGTTCCCAACCTGGCTCAGGCCAATCCTAGGTAATGGTTTCGTAGTCGGAGTGCTCGCCGTTCTAGTGATGGAACATATAATATACAAAAAGCTCAAATCTTAGGCCTTATTAAGGGTGTTTAAGAAATCCAGGTATTTTTGATACTTGGCCTTAGCTGTTTCTTTTCCCGAGCTATAGAAAGTAACTTCGCCTTTGCCTCTAGATGTTGCTAAATTCTTTTGCTCCAGTATTGTTTTTAAATATCTGATAGTACCGATACTTCCGTCAATAATATCCGTATCTGCCGGAAACACCTTCGCAAAACTTCGTTCAAAATAACGGAAGTGGGTACAACCCAATACTACAGTTCCATACTGACTCACATTCCACCCTGTTAGTTTCCTTTTTAAATAGGGAACAATGATCTCAGGATCAAAAACAAAATTCTCGGCGTATTCGACCAGTTCCGGCAAGGCTATGCCGTCTACAATATGGTCTTGGTCAACTCTGGAAACCAAATCTTGATATTTTTGTTCCCGCAATGTTAACTGGGTAGCTGCAACCAAAACTCTCTTCAAACCTTTTTGGGTGCCGTTTTTTTCGACAGCAGGCTTCACTGCTGGCTCCATCCCTAAAACAGGAAAATCGTACTTTTGCCTCAAGTTATTAATTGCAATGCTTGTCGCCGTATTACAGGCTACAACCAGCGCTTTGATATTTTGAGCAGCCATAAAATCCACTGCCTGCAGAACAAAACGCCTAACCTCGTCTTTATTCCTTATTCCATAAGGAACGTGTTCAGTATCAGCATAATAAATGTAGTTTTCTTCTGGCAGTTGGCGCAGGGCTTCGGCCAAAACAGTCAACCCTCCGACACCGGAATCAAAAAAGCCTATCGTCATTTTACCTCACTACTTTTTTCTTTAATTAATGCCTGTCTTCTTCTAATTGGATGTTAAGTAGAATTTATATGCCTATTTTCTCAAATATTCATTTAAATTTAAAGATTTTTAAGCTAAAGTATTAGATAATTGCCTTTTCTATGGTTGAATCCATAAAGATTAATGTATATAATTTTTAAAGTATCTAGAATAATACTAAAAGAGATTTTCAAAATTGAAAAGAGCTGTTTTTTAAAGAGCTGTTTATTATTTATAGATAGGTGTGAAGCAAATGCAGATAAAACCGATTAATAAAAAACTGAAACTATACGGCTTCAACAATCTGACCAAAACCTTAAGCTTCAACTTTTATGACATTTGTTATGCCCTTAACCAAGAACAGCATCAGAAATATATTGAATATATTGATGAAGAATATAATGCAGATCGTTTAGTTAAAATACTTACTTCGGTAGCGGAAATCATCGAAGCCAATATTTTAAATGTTGCAAACCAGGACTACGACCCACAGGGAGCCAGTGTAACCATGCTGGTAGCTGAAAATGAAGTAATTAACGAGCGACCTGTAGAAATAATGGATAATGAATCACCCGGTCCGAATTCGGAAGCTATCGTCGGGCATCTCGATAAAAGCCATATCACTGTGCATACTTATCCGGAAAACCACCCCGACAAAGGAATAAGTACTTTCCGAGCCGATATCGATGTTTCGACCTGCGGACAAATCTCGCCGCTTAAGGCTTTAAACTATCTGATTACAAGCTTTGAACCGGATATTGCAATTATTGACTACAGAGTAAGGGGCTTTACCAGAGATATAAACGGAAGAAAATACTTTATAGACCATAAAATTAATTCCATTCAGAATTTTATAGCCGAGGAGACCAGAAACAAGTATCAGATGATGGACGTCAATGTCTATCAAGATAATATTTTTCACACTAAAATGCTATTAAAAGAATTTGATCTCGATCATTACCTGTTTGGAACGGACAAGTACGAATTGACACCGAGCAGAAGGCGAAGAATAAAGCAAAGAATTAAACACGAAATGCTGGAGATTTTTACCGGAAGAAATATCTTTTAAATTTATTGATTGCAACTCTGTAAAAATACTCGAACATCGTCTATTACTTGCTTCGAAGCCTTACTCCAGAGGATAAGATGTCCGGATTTGTCATAATAGACAATTTCTTTTTTCTCGGAAGCAAGATTTTGGTATATATACTCCGCACTGCTTTTTCTTACCGTATCATCTTGAAGGGCTTGAGCAATAAAACCGGACACTGTACCTCTTTAATTTTAGGCTTAGTTTTATTAAGTAATTTTCTAAAATTAAGTAACGCAGAAAGAGGAAATGACCCGCCGGAACGAATATAGTGTTTGATATTCTCCGGCTTTCCTTTTCTTATATCTTCAATAATATTAAGAACTATCCTTTTTATATCCCAATAAAAAATAGGTGCATTAAGAGTTACAACTCCGCAAACCTTATAGTTTAGAGCAAGATTAATGGCAATGAGGCCACCCATGGAAAAGCCAATCAGGTATACTTCATCACATTCGCCTAACAAGTCTTGTAGTCCTGCCTCAGCAGATGTGATCCAATCTTGATAGGTTATTCCTTTTAGATCTTTACGCCTCCCGGTATGGCCTTTCAGGATAGGGCAAATTACTTTATAACCCTCCTCCCTTAGCCTTTCGGCTAACGGGAATACCTCTTTTACTCCTCCCCCAAACCCATGTATAAGCAGGCAGCCTCTTTTAACGTTCATACTTACCTCGCTTTTATCTATTAGCAATTTCTAATTTCATTTAGCCCCCTAAGGTAATGTCCTGCTTGGCATACCAATTTAAAGCATCATAAAAATGCTGATCTTTAAAATCCGGCCAATAGTCATCTATAACATAGAAATCAGCATATACGCACTGAGCAGGCAAAAAACCGCTCAAGCGTCTGCGTCCGCCCCAGCGGATTAAAAGGTCGATTCTCGAAACATCATTGGATTTCAGTGCTTTAAGAACCTTAGAAGTTTTTTGGCCGTTTGTCAAAAGGTTACTCAAATCCCATTCCCAACCGTAATTTACCAAGAAATTTACTTTTATACCGCCTTTGCCAATATTAGTTCTGCGGGTGTACGGAAGAAGGGAAGCCGGAAATACCTTGGAATCTGTATTGCCGATTACCAATAGGGAGACATCGTGATTTGCTATCAATTCTATGGCCTCTATGCAAGCTTGGATAAAGGCCTTTTTTTGTTTGGCCGGTCTTTTGGTATTGTCCACCGTGAAGCCGTAGTAAGTAATTTCCTTAACTCCGACTTCTTTACATAACTCTAATAGCCTAAGCCCAGGAGCCAAACCCTCCTTATAACCCATTTCCTTGGAAAGGCCTCTGGCAGCAGCCCATCTCCTATTTCCATCGGGAATTACACCAATATGATTGGGTACTCTCATCAAGGATACTCCTTTAACCTTTTTCTTTAACCCATATTATTGCCAGATAATAGCTTTTTATAAGCTTCGCTACTTTCTTAACCAACCGACCGGATTTCTATCTCCTTCCACAGTATAAGTACCATCCTTGACAATAAGCTGATATTTTTCCCGCGGAAACTCTGAGTTTTGTTGAACCACTTCCAACCAATTATCGCCAACCGCACTGATTATTGCCACATGGCCATAAGACCCGTCATCAAACACTAAAAGATCATCCTCGCGCGGTTTGACGTCTCCTCCATTTTTATATTGGTATAACCCTCGCTGCTCGTTCAGTTCTCCCTGCTCAAGCAGCGGATTGAAAAAGTACTTAGCGTGGCCCGCTCCGTCAGGCATCTCGTGGTTGAATTGTTCGTAGTAAAAGCGTTTGACAAACTCCACACATTGCCATTTATAGCCGAAGTAATAACCGTCATCACTAAAATTAAGCCCGTTGCTGGCCAAATAGTTTTTGCCATTGGAATAGACTGCTACTCCCTTATATTCGTCTATCTTAGTGCCGACCTCCACATCCTCCTGGCTAATTAACGGAAGCTTTTTCTCCTTATTCTGAGATGTGGCCGTTTCCGTTTTATAAACAGAGTCCTGATAGCCGTAGCTCGGTGAAAAGTCATTGCTATCGTCAGGTACTGTTTTAGTGGCCACAACAATTGCTAGCGCAATAACAACCAAGGCCAACCCCAAAACAAAAGATTTTTCTTTTCTTTTATATCTAGAGCTACGCCTATATCTATAATCATAACATTTTTTATTAACTTTATTGTATCTATGGTCGGAGTTACTTTTGTAGTTACTTTTGTAGTTATTTTTGTATTCATTTTTGTATTCATTTTTATAGCCATTACTATTTTTGTAATCATAATAATATCTATAGCCGTGATCACCTTTCAGATCACGACTTTTTTTTATATCGTAAAAACGATCTCTATCCCTCATTGTTTCTCTCCAGTCTCTAAGCTCGGAATTATTCGTATGTTAAAAAAATTATAGTATCCTCCTCAAAATTTGGCAAGAACAATGAATTTAAATGCTCCGCCAAATAATTACAAACCTGATGTTAAAAATATAATTTTAGTTGAAATTAGAGCAAAAAGTATTATAATATTTAAGGTTGTGCCAAAAATATTAACAGATTTATTGTCAATACTTATCATGCTATTTATATATTTTTTGTTTATTTAACCATTCTATTCTTTATAGATTCTATTGTTTATAGAATCTTAGACAGGAGAAATCTATTATGCTAGCTGAAAATTTAAGAAATCTGGCAATCATTGCCCATGTTGACCACGGAAAAACAAGCCTTGTGGATGTTATGCTTAAACAAAGCGGGATATTTCGAGCTAACGAACAAGTGGCCGAAAGGGTCATGGATTCTAACGACCTAGAAAGAGAACGCGGAATAACTATCCTAGCCAAGAATACTGCCGTCCACTGGCAGGGTGTAAAAATCAATATCGTTGACACCCCCGGCCACGCTGATTTCGGTGGGGAAGTGGAAAGGGTATTAAAAATGGTCGACGGTGTGCTGCTGGTGGTTGACGCCTTTGAAGGACCGATGCCCCAAACTAAATTTGTTTTGCGCAAAGCACTGGAGCTTGAGCTAAAATCAATCGTCGTAATAAATAAAGTAGACCGTCCGGAAGCTCGCCCCTATGCGGTAGTAGACGAAGTGCTGGAGTTATTTTTACAGTTGGGAGCAAACGAGGAACAGTTGGACTTTCCGCTTATTTATACTTCGGCTCGTCTGGGGGTTGCCGGCTATGAACCTGACGCTTTAGCTGACGATTTGCAGCCATTATTTGCAACCATCCTAAAAGAGATACCAGCGCCGGAATCAGACCGGGAAAGCCCGCTCCAAATGTTGGTGACTACCCTAGACCACAATGACTATCTCGGCAAAATAGCTATTGGGCGAATTTTTAAAGGCACTTTGCAGGCTAACTCCCCTATCACCGTAATTAAAAGAAATCAAACCTTAGAAAAAACCAAAGTAGGAAAAATATTTACTTTTGAAGGTTTAAACCGCATAGAAGTCACCGAAGCCTTGGCCGGTGAT
Source organism: Peptococcaceae bacterium (assembly GCA_012524045.1). Classification (GTDB taxonomy): domain Bacteria; phylum Bacillota; class Desulfitobacteriia; order Desulfitobacteriales; family Syntrophobotulaceae; genus JAAYSI01. The sequence continues at coordinate 51,067 of JAAYSI010000016.1, forward strand.
ATAGTAGCGGTCACCGGCTTGCCTGAGATAAATATCGGCGAGACTATTGCCGATCCGGATAAGCCGGAGGCTTTACCGACCATAGCTATCGATGAACCTACTCTTAGCATGATGTTTATGGTAAATACCAGTCCCTTAGCCGGAACCGAGGGCAAACACGTTACTTCCCGCAAACTTAGAGAACGACTGTTTAAAGAAATTGAAACTAATGTCAGCCTAAGAGTGGAGGAAACAGATAACATGGATACCTTTCTCGTCTCCGGTCGTGGGGAACTCCACCTTTCCATTCTAATCGAAAACATGCGCCGTGAAGGCTTTGAACTCCAGGTGTCCAAACCGGAAGTTATCCTAAAGGAAATAGACGGTATTAAATGCGAGCCTTACGAACACCTTACCTGTGATATTCCTGATTGGGCGACGGGTACCGTCATCGAGATTTTAGGCACCCGCAAAGGGGAAATGCTCAATATGCAAAACCTGCCCGGTGGAGTTACGCGGCTGGAGTTTCTAATTCCGGCCCGTGGCCTAATCGGATTTCGCGGTGAATTCTTAACCGAAACCCGCGGAGAAGGTATAATGGCTCATGTTTTTCACTCTTATCAGCCTTATAAAGGCGGAATCCAAAAACGGAACCGGGGGGTCTTGATCGCTTCCGATCCGGGTGAAGCAACGGCCTATGCTCTTCATGCTCTAAAAGACAGGGGCAAAATGTTTATTGAACCGGGCACCAAGGTCTATGAAGGAATGATTGTGGGTGAAAGCAACAAAGAGCAAGACATCGACATTAATGTAACTCGGAAAAAACACCTGACCAATATGAGAGCCAGCGGCGCCGATGAAGCTTTAAAGCTTGAGCCTCCGCGAATCCTAAGCCTGGAAGAAGCTCTGGAATATATAAATGATGACGAATATGTAGAAATAACTCCGTCAAGCATTCGCTTGCGTAAAAAATACCTGGATAAAAACACCAGAGCAAAATTTGAAAAACGTAGGTCTCTCGCTAATAAACAAAAGTAAATGAAAAATGCTAATTAATAACTAAAAACAAAAATAGGCAAAAAAATAAGCCTCCGTAAACGAATATTCCCAGTAATCACCTTATATTTATTACTAAGGAAAATGGAAATATGGTTTTATAGGAGGCTTATATGCATTCAAAGCTTCTCGGAAGAGTCTTCCCTTTTATCCCGTTACTCATAGGGATAATTATAATAGTTCTCCAATCTATATGGGGAGAACCGGACAATCGCCTGCCCATAACCATGATGTTTATCCTGATTATTTGTTCGATGATTTCCTGGTTCTTCAGTGTACTCGGCCTAATTATTTTTAAGGACAAACTTTTTGCTTATTATAAAAAGATATTTCAAATTTTAAGCATAGTTTACTTGTTTCCGGCCATAATCTTAGCTTTGTTTATCCGGTGGACCCTACTTTACTCCGCGACCGTTTTTTTAATCGGTTTGGTAATTATAAAGAAAAATAAAATCTACTAGAAGAAAGAAACGTTGAAGAGGTCTACTTTAGTCCCTGGCCAAAATGTCTTTGACCACTTCTCCTGCCATAAGTAACCCGGCAACAGAAGGAACAAATGAAATACTTCCGGGAATTTGACGTTTTTTAGAACAATGAGCATCACCACTCGGGCATATACAATCAGTTGCACAGCCGGCTTCCTGTTCTAACGGCTTTAAAGCTGCTTCCGGAGAAAAGATAACCTTAAAGCCCTGCGTAATACCCTGTTTGCGTAAAAGCTTCCTCACCGCTTTGGCTAGCGGACAGCCATGGCTTTTGGAAATATCGTCAACTCTGAAACTCAACGCATTCAGTCTATTGCCTGCTCCCATACAAGAAATAAAGGGTAGCTGTCTTTTATGACACTCTACGGCCAGACTGACTTTGCTTTGGACCGTATCAATGGCATCAATTACATAGTCAACTTTATCCGCTAAGAAAAAGTCCCCGTCTTTCTCTGTATAAAAAGTTTTAAAAATCTCGATCTGGGCCCCAGGATTGATATCCAAAAGCCGTTCTTTCATCACTTCTACTTTTGATTTTCCTACTGTTGAATGCAAGGCATGAAGCTGCCTGTTAATATTTGTTAAGCAAATTTCATCATAATCAACCAGTTTGAAGCTCCCTATTCCGGCCCGAGCCAAAGCCTCTGCCGTAAAAGAACCAACGCCGCCTAAGCCAAAGATAATTACTTTGCTCTCATTTAATTTTTGCAATCCCTCTTTACCGATTAATAGTTCGGTTCTGGAAAATTTATGCTGCATAACATTCACCTTTAAAAATTTTTACCCTATTTGCTTCATTCACGATCCCTACTGGCTGTTTATTGCTTTGACTTCATAGCCCACATCATCGATAGCCGACTTAATATCTTCATCTTTTACCTCAGCGGATGCTTCAATGACAGCGCTTTTAGCCTCTAAATTAACCTCGACAGCGGTTACACCCGCCAGTTCACTAAGTGCTTCTTTAACATGGTTAACACAGTGTCCGCAACTCATACCTTCGATAGATATTTTCTTTTTCATTTTATTAACTCCTTCCACTTTTATTTTCATGTTTTTATAAGAGCTTTTTATAGGAATCCGCCTCTGATTCTATAAAGGTACTACCTTATAGGTCTAAACCCTTTTAATCTTAAAGCATTCAATACCACCGAAACCGAACTGAAACTCATTGCCGCTGCTGCAATCATCGGATTTAACAATGGCCCGCCAAAGATATACAGGATACCCATAGCAATCGGTATACCCAAGGTATTATAGCCGAAAGCCCAGAACAGATTTTGCTTAATATTTCTGATAGTGCTTTTGCTTAGCTGGATAGCAGTAGGAACATCCAGCAAATCACTTCTCATTAGCACAATATCTGCCGATTCCATGGCCACATCCGTCCCGGAGCCTATAGCTATACCAATATCAGCTTGGGCCAGAGCCGGAGCATCATTGATTCCGTCGCCAACCATGGCTACTTTTTTACCCTCTGCTTGAAGTTTTTTAACTTCCTTAGCCTTGTCTTCCGGCAGCACTTCGGCCAGGGTTCTATCTATGTTCACCTGCTTAGCAATAGCCTCAGCAGTCCTCTTATTATCCCCGGTTAACATGATTACTTCAATACCCATCTGGTGAAGCTTTTCAATAGCCTTCCTACTGTTAGCTTTAATGGTATCGGCTACGGCGATAATTCCGGCAATCTTTTTATCCAGGGCCACATACATCGGAGTCTTGCCCTCTGCCGCTAATTTATCGGAAGTCTCCTCTAAATTTTCTAAGGATATTTTGTTCTCCAGCATTAACTTTCTATTGCCAAGCAAAATATTTCGGCCATCTATGACAACTTCGATCCCTTGCCCCGGAATTGCCTTAAAAGACTCAAGTTTTTTTAATTCTAATCCCTGTTCTTCAGCACCTTTAACAATCGCTTCACCAAGAGGATGTTCCGAGCCTTTTTCCGCAGAGGCAGCCAATTGTAAAAGAAGGTCTGAACCCAAACCATTTAGGGTTATCACATCTGTGACTTTGGGTTTACCTTCCGTAATAGTACCCGTCTTATCAAAAACAATTGTAGTTATCCGATGGGAAACTTCCAAAGCCTCGCCACTCTTGATTAAAACGCCGTATTCCGCTCCTTTGCCCGTCCCGACCATAATAGCTGTCGGAGTGGCTAGCCCTAAAGCACAAGGACAGGCAATAACAAGTACGGAAATAAATATGGTCAGCGCAAATACTGTTGATTGTCCGCCGACAAAATACCAAGCCAGAGCTGATATACTGGCCAAGGCGATAACCACCGGTACAAAATAACCGGAGATAACATCTGCCAGTTTCGCAATCGGCGCTTTAGAGCCTTGAGCCTCTTCCACCAAATTTATTATTTGGGCTAAAACAGTATCTTTGCCAACTTTAGTCGCTTTATATTTAATATTACCGTGCTTATTGATACTTGCTCCGATTATTTGATCCCCTACATATTTTTCAACCGGAATACTTTCCCCTGTGAGCATCGATTCATCCACAGAAGTAGTTCCTTCTATTACTTCTCCGTCTACGGGCATTTTTTCACCCGGTTTAACAACGATTATATCTCCCACTTCAACTTCCTCGATAGGAATTTCCACTTCTTCATTATCCCTTATGATAGTAGCTGTTTTCGGCGCAAGGCCCATCAATTTCTTAATAGCTTCGGAGGTCCGACCCTTGGAAACTGCTTCCAGGTATTTACCGAGCGTAATAAGGGTTAAGATTACACCCGCCGCCTCAAAGTATAATTGCTCGGCGTAGCTTACATTGCCGCCAAAAATTTGGCTGATAGCATAAAGCCCGTAAAGAAATGCTGCGGAAGTACCAATCGCGATCAAAGAATCCATATTAGGGCTTCCCCTAAACAATGACCTAAAGCCCACAGTAAAGAAGCGATGACCTGCAATCATAACCGGTATGGTCAAAAATAATTGCGCTAATGCAAAATTTAAAGGATTAAGCATGGGATCTATAAATGCCGGAAGTTTTAATCCGAGCATATGCCCCATAGCAATATAGAGTAACGGCACTGTAAATAAAGCGGAAGTAATAAACTTTCGCCATAGAAGCTTTGTTTCTTGGTCTTTTTTTTCTTGGTCCCTATCTACCACAATCTCTTCATCTTGAGCTTTATACCCGGCCTTCTCTATAGCCTTTTTAATATCAGATATTCTTACTTTAGACGACTCGTAATTTATAGTTAATCTCTCCGTTGCCAAATTAACGTTAGCTTCTATAACCCCATCTAGCTTTCTGGCAGCTCTTTCTACCGCTTTAGCGCAAGCAGCGCAAGTCATACCCTCTATTTTCAAAGTTTTGCTGCTCGACTCGGTAATTGCTTTGTAGCCTGCTTTGGCCACTGCTGCTTGAATATCCTCTACAGAGACTTTATCTTCTTCGAAATCTATGGTTAGTTTTTCGGTAGCAAAATTAATAGTCGCTTCGGTTACTCCTTCAAGTTTTCGCGTTGCTCTTTCTACCGCTTTGGCACAGGCAGCGCAAGTCATTCCTTCTATGGTAAAAGTTTTAGTCGCCATCTATTTCCACTCCTTGCCGGTACTCTTTTTCCTGTTTTTCCATCTGCTCCTATTTGATAAACTCTAGCATAAACAAAATTCTATCTACTAGTTATTTTAGCCAGTATCTGCATAATTTCCTCAATTTTTTCGCTTCCATTTCCTTGTTGAAAAGCTTCAGCTACACAATGCTCCATATGTTGTTTCAAGATCAACAGATTTGCTTTTTTTAGAAGTGCTTGCGAAGCAATGATCTGATTAGACACATCCACGCAATATCTTCCCTCTTCGAGCATTCTGATAGTTGCATCTACCTGTCCCCTTGCTGTTTTCAAAGCTTGTAAAGCCTGCTTCTGTTGTTTGTTCATTTTCCCCAGCTCCTGACTCTCCCCCTGGGGGAGGGGGTGATGTTTTAATAGTAATATACAAATTTAATTAATTCAAGCCTTTTAATTAAAAAACCCTAGGATAGTTGAAACCTCTTAAAAAGCATATTAATTAAAAAAGCATACTGCCAGAGCATGCTGAAGTATGCTTTTTTAACATTTTCCGATTTGTTATTAATTCGTTATTAATTTTCCTGAAACATTGCTGTGCTTAGGTATCTTTCCCCTGTATCGGGCAGGATAACCACAATCATCTTCCCTTCATTTTCCGGACGAGCAGCAAGCTGGAAAGCAGCATAAGCCGCAGCCCCGGAAGATATGCCTACTAAGATACCCTCTTCTCTGGCCAATCGGCGGCCTGTTTCCATAGCCTGATCATTAGTTACCTGAATAACTTCATCTAAAATCTCTCGGTTTAGTACTTTGGGAACAAAGCCGGCTCCTATACCTTGAATTTTATGAGGACCCGGATTGCCGCCGGAGAGTACCGGAGAGTCACTTGGTTCGACTGCAATCACTTTCAAAGCCGGTTTACGTGCTTTTAAGACTTCTCCTACTCCTGTAAGTGTACCACCTGTTCCGACTCCGCCTACTAGAATGTCTATCTTCCCTTCCGTATCGGCCCACATTTCTTCTGCCGTTGTTTGGCGATGAATCTCCGGATTGGCCGGATTCTCAAACTGTTGAGGAATAAACGAATTAGGGATTTCTTTGGCTAGTTCCAAAGCTTTGCTGATTGCCCCATTCATACCGGCAGGCCCAGGGGTCAAAACCAATTCAGCGCCATAGGCTTTAAACAGGTTACGCCTTTCTACGCTCATGGTCTCCGGCATAGTAATAATAAGCCTATAACCTCTAGCTGCGCAAACAAAAGCTAAACCAACACCCGTATTGCCGCTTGTAGGTTCTATGATCACGGTGTCCTTATTTATCAAACCTTTTTCTTCAGCACTTTTAATCATATTAAAGCTAATTCTGTCTTTCACGCTTCCGCCAGGATTAAATGACTCTAATTTGGCAATGACATCAGCCTTCAGTCCTTCCGTGATTTTGCTCAATCTTACTAACGGGGTACCGCCAATAAGCTCAGTAAGGCTGTTATAGATTTTGGCCATAGGTACAACCTCCTCAAAACTTCTAAAAGTCTATAGATTTAGTAGTCTTTAGCATAGGATATTTTATAAATTCCTCTTTGTCAATACTTATTGTTAATTTTTACCCTAAGAGATTTAATTGCAGAGACTTCTCAGATACAGTAATCATAGACAAATTCCTTCGGCTTTTGGCTCTCTCGCACAAGATCTTCTAAGGTATAAGAGTCTAAAACTTCATTCATTGTCTTCCTTAGGTCTTCCCAAACCTTCCTGGTCACACATAACTCCATACGGGAACAAAGTCCTTGACGGTTGTCATCAACACACTCCACCGGGGCAATTGGGCCTTCCAGCGCTCGAATTACATCACCTACAGTGATATCCTGAGGCTCTTTATTCAGGATATACCCCCCCTGAAACCCTCGGATACTCTTTATAAGGCCGTTTTTCCGCAAGGAGGTTAAAAGCTGTTCCAAATAGCGGTCGGAAATCTCCTGTCTCTGAGCGATACTATGAATTGTAACCGGTCCTGTATTCTGATTAAGAGCTATGTCCAGAATGGCCCTTAGACCATACCTTCCCTTAGTTGATAGTTTCAAAAAAATGCCCCCTCTCAAATTCAAACCCTAGTATTGTCAATTTTTTGCGTAAAAAGCTTTCTACCGATAGAATAACACATTATCTATAGTTTTTGTATACTTTAAGTTTTAGCGCTTTCTTCTGCTAAGAAAAAGAGAATCTGGAGTAAGTCTCATGGTATAATAGTAAAAAGTAACATTCGGCTTTGCCAATAAAGAAAACACAAGGAGAGTATTTAATTGAGTAACGATTGGGAAAAAGAGCGTCTTAAAAATTTTGCTGCTAAATCCGAATTAGAACAGACTATTGCCGTAGGGATTCACGGTACTCCGGAGTTAAAATATGAAGAAAAAAGACGACATCTAGGAGAGTTTCGGGAGCGAGTATTAAAACTATTAACTAAGGGTCAAGTTATGGAAAACAAAATATACCAGGAAATAGTTGAGGCTCTCCAAGACCAGAGAGCCACCAAAATGTTAATCCATGGGGATATTGCTTATAGATTCCGTAGCAAGTATCAGAAAATCGCTAATGAGCTTAAGAAACCTTACACTATTGTTCACGATCCAGAACTGAAAGGTGACGTAGGTTTAGTTATTGCTAGTGACCAAGCGGTAGATGTTGAAGATATTTATATTTAATATACCGCTTACCTACCACCAATAACCCCTACTTCTGAATCCACGTCTAAAGCCAAAACCAAAGCCAAAGCCTAAAAACGGCCAAAAGAAAGGAAATCCCCAGAACATCTCTTTCACTCCTTATTGTAAAATATTTCCAATAATAATATATTAACTTAAAGCTTTTTAGAAAGTTGTCCGCAATAAAAGAACCGGCCTTAGAACCGGTTCTTTACATTTCTGCCTTTCTACTGTTCTTTAATGAAAGTAGCACAATCTGTCTGTTCAGAGTTAGAAGCATTACGTGGTCTTACTTCAATTCTCTCAGCCGTACAGTAATCACCATTCATGTAGTAATGGCAAGTATTTACTTCGCATTTAATGCCGGAATTGGGGCTCTGCATTTTTTTCACTCTCATGCCAGCATACCTCCACAATTTAAAATTACGTTAATATTATTAGCTGGACAGCTGGATTTATACTGAAAGTTTTAAATTTTAGCTAAGGCTTGGTCCAGATCGGAAATTATATCCTCCGAATCTTCAATTCCTATGGAAAGCCTTATTAATTCCGGGCTGGCACCGGCAGCCAAGCGCTCTTCCGGTGATAATTGCGCATGGGTGGTACTGGCCGGATGAATAACCAAGGATTTGGCATCGGCTACATTAGCCAGTAAAGAAAAGAGTTCTAAATTGTCAATGAACTTCTGGCCTTCCGCCAGGCCGCCTTTAATCCCAAAGGTGAAAATAGAGCCTACACCTTTCGGGAAATATTTACGGGCGAGTCCATTGTATTTATTGTCCGGTAATTCAGGATAGTTCACCCAAGCCACTTTCGGATGATCTTTTAAAAAGGCTACTACTTTTCTGGTATTGGCTACATGCTGACGGACGCGCAGCGATAAGGTTTCCAAGCCTTGCAAAAGTAAAAATGAATTAAACGGACTTAAAGCCGCCCCCAGATCTCGCAGCAACTGGGTGCGGACTTTAGTTATATAGGCTGTAGGACCTAAATCAGCATAGACTAAGCCGTTATAACTGGGATCGGGTTCGGTAAAGCCCGGAAACTTGCCGCTGGCAGCCCAATCAAACTTGCCTGCATCAACAATTAGCCCCCCAAGGGTAGTTCCATGACCACCGATAAACTTTGTAGCCGAATGAACTACAATGTCGGCACCGAAATCAAAGGGCCGTAAAAGATAGGGGGTGGCAAAAGTGTTATCGACGATCAAAGGGATTTGATTAGCATGGGCAATAGCCGCCACTGCTTCTAAGTCAACCAAGTTAGTCCCCGGATTTCCGATAGCCTCCACATATAGCGCTTTTGTCTTTTCGGTAATAGCCTTAGCAAAGTTTTCCGGCTCATCCGGGTTTACAAAGCGAGTTTTAATGCCGAGTTTTGGCAGGGTAAGGGCGAAGAGGTTATATGTTCCGCCGTATAAAGTACTGGCGGCCACTATTTCGTCACCATAACCGGCAATATTTAGAATAGAATAAGTTACGGCCGCCGAACCGGAGGACACCGCCAAAGCCCCCACTCCACCCTCGAGTGCTGCAATCCGCTTTTCAAGTACATCGGTAGTGGGGTTCATTATTCTGGTATAAATATTACCCGGCTCTTTCAAGGCAAATAAATTAGCCGCATGCTCCGTATCGTTAAAAACATAGGAAGTCGTCTGATAAATAGGTACGGCTCTCGACCCGGTGGCAGGATCAGGCACCTGACCCGCATGGACCTGCAGGGTATCAAATCCCCAGTTTTTATTATTCATTTATCTCACCCCTTAAATTAATTGGTGTTTGCTTTGACCACTGCGTTCAACTGGCTTAAATCGTACGGAGTTTCCTGATAGACGTAGTAATTCAGCCAGTTCACAAAGAGTAGATTGGCGTGCCCGCGCCAAGTGACAATAGGATCCTTTTCCGGATCATCGTCCGGGAAATAGTTTTGCGGAACGGCAATGTCCAGACCTTTATTGATATCACGCACATATTCGTCTTTTAAGGTTAATTTATCGTATTCAGGATGGCCGGTTACAAAAATCTGCCTACCGTCTTTCCTAGCCACTAAGTAAACTCCGGCCTGCTCGGATTGAGCGAGTATTTCTAAAGAACTATGCTTAACGATGTCTTCCTCTCTAACTTCAGTATAGCGTGAATGAGGAGCTGGAAAAACATCGTCAAAACCCCGCAAGAACTTATTATTCTGCTGGCTAGGATAGTGCGGAAAAACACCGAACATTTTGGCCTTAAGCGGGTACTTGGGAATCCCATAGTGATAATAAAGACCGGCTTGAGCTCCCCAACAAACATACATTGTCGAATAAACATTAGTTAAACTCCAACTCATAATTTGCGTAAGTTCTTCCCAATAATCCACTTCTTCAAAGTCCAAATTTTCTACCGGTGCACCGGTAATAATAAGTCCGTCAAATCTTTGATCCTTAACTTCTTCAAAAGTACTATAAAACCTGCTTAGATATTCCAGCCGGATATTGGTAGGCGTGTGACTTTGGGTATGGAGTAAGGTAATTTCTATCTGCAAAGGTGAGTTACTTAAAAGCCGCAAAAATTGGGTTTCCGTAATTATTTTGGTAGGCATCAGGTTTAAGAGAGCAATCCGCAACGGACGGATGTCCTGAGTCAGAGCCCTTTGTTCATCCATCACGAAAATATTTTCATTTTCCAAGACATTTCTGGCCGGTAAAAAATCCGGTATTTTAATTGGCATAAGCGTTCACCCCACCCTTTATTTCTTGCAAAAACTTTTCACTTAAGTAACTAATAACTTTTCATTTAAACTCCCACTTCTGTAACCTTTAAGATCAAGGGTTGTATACGAAAATCCGAGTTCAGCAAAAGCTCGGTAAATATAGTCAGCTACTTCAGCCTCAAGTATTTTTAATTGTTCTTCCTTAAGTATTTCTATTCGGGCAATATCTCCATGATAACGTACTCTAAACTGTTTAAAGCCTAAATCCGCCAGAATGCGTTCCGCCTTGTTCACCATTGTTAATTTTTCTTTAGTTATCTCCTCACCATAAGGAAAACGAGAAGCAAGGCAGGCCATTGACGGTTTATCCCAAACAGCAAGCCCTAAATCTTTGGCTAAAGCCCGCACATCGGCTTTGGTTAAGCCTGCTTTCACAAAGGGACTGTGAATACCCAGCTCTTCCAAAGCTCGTATTCCGGGACGATAATCCTGCAAATCATCCAGATTGGAGCCTTCGGCTATATGCTGAAAACCCAGTTTAGCTGCCGCATCTTTTATTTGGCTAAATATGTATTTTTTACAAATATAGCAGCGTTCAGGAGGATTTTGCCGATACTCAGCTATTTCCAGCTCATTACAAGTAAGGATGTAATGCTTGATTCCTTGTTGTTTACAAAATTCTACGGCACTTTCTAGCTCCACTTCCGGAAAGGCTTCCAGTTCTACGGTTACCGCCGCTATATTCTTTCCTAAAACCTGCTGGGCAACTTTTAAAAGTAAAGTACTGTCCACCCCTGCAGAAAAGGCTATTAACACTTTCTCCAGCGCAGCTAATTCTCGTTGCAATGAGGCTAGCTTTTCTGATTTCTTATCTGTTCTTTGCAAGTTAATCCCTTCTTTCTGGTTAGAGCCAGATTTCCCCTTATTTTAAAATTTTTAGTTTATAATATAGCACATTATCCATAGTATTTCTATAGTTTTAATAGCCTAAATTAATAATTATTTGCTGAAAATCTTCAGGCCACGGAGCATGTACGCTGATTTCTTGGCCGCTCGTAGGATGAACAAAAGTTACCGTCCGGGCGTGTAGAGCCTGGCGGGAAATCAACGGAGAGGGTTTGCCGTACATTCTGTCTCCAAGAAGGGGATGGCCGATATGAGCCAGATGAACTCTGATTTGGTGGGTCCTACCCGTTATTAGCCTTAGTTCTAATAAAGATATTTCCATAGAATTCTCTGGTCTTACTAGGGTTTCAAGGGTCCTATAATGGGTTACAGCTTTTAGACCCTGTTCCCTAACCGCCCGCCGATTAGCTTTAAGAGCATCCGGCCCTAGCGGAAGATCTATTTCCCCCGAAGGATGTTCTAACCTACCCGGCACCAGTGCCCAATAGATACGCTTAAACAGACCGTCTTTTAATTGTTGTTCGAGCGCCGATTGGATACTGGCCTTTTTAGCAAATACTACGCAGCCGGTAGTATCCCTGTCTAATCTATGCAGGGGCCTAATGGTTAGAACTTGTCCCTTCTGCTGGAAATAATGGGCCAAATAATTAGCCAAGGTCCCATGTCCGGTTTGGCCTGCCGGGTGAACCAACATATGCGCCGGCTTATTTACAACCACTATTTCCGAGTCTTCAAATAAGATTTGGACAAAACCTGCTTCCGGAACAACACCATAAGATTGATCCTGTAAGATTAAGACTTTAAGCTGATCTCCGGCCCTAACTTTTTTCTTAAGAAAAACCGTTTTCTTGTTTAATAAAATACCTTTCAATCTTGTGAGCTTTTGGATTTTTCGGCCGGAATAGCCCAAGATATTTTTCAAATAATATTCAACCGTTAAACCCTGATGTTCCTCCGCAACCTGAAAAGTTTCGTAAGACTTCACCTTTAAGTTAGACCACCTTCATTTTTGTTTGAAATTATATCCATTTAAATCAGTGTTTATATTCTACAAAACATTGCTTCCATAAGCAAAACATTAATCAAAACAAAAGAAAAGCCTATAGCCTGCCAAGTTTAACTTGCCAGGCTATAGGCTTACCTGTTAATTCCCCCTCTATTTATTTGTCGGCAATTTTAAATTCCCGGTGCAGGCATATCCAAACCCTGCACATGATGACGGTGGCCGTTATTTACCGTAGTGTAAAAATCCCAGTAGTGAACATGCCAGCCATTAGCCGTCGGTATGGATGGACCCGAGGTGGCCTGGTAATAATGAGCATGCCCGTGTTCATACAGGACCCAGCCTTCAGAATTATGAACATGGCTTTCACCGGATGGAATTGCAGGGCCTGTTACATCCAGACATTGATGCGCATGATGATGATCACACGAAGTATGGGCAACGCTTCCATGATTATGATCCAGTGGGCTTCGGCGTCTATTGTCCATAACAATAACCCCCTCTGATCATAATATGTTGGAACCGTATAAACAGCTAATATTTTAAAAATATCTATCTTTGTAAATATTGGAAGACCTTAGCCCTAGATTACATTTCATATAAACGAAAAGCTAAACGAAAAAGCTATTCTGAAAGTAGTCGTTTTTCGCCTTCAATTTGCTGGATAGGTGCAATATTTTGGGTTATCTCAACAGTGCCAAGGTATTCCCCATTTGTATCGCGAACCGCGAAATAACGGATATAAGCATAAACATCACCTAAGCGTAGCCAAAAATCCTCAGAGTCTTTCTTTCCGGATTTAAAATCCTCAAGTATTTTTTCGACTACTGTTACACTGCCTGGCGGATGGCAGTTCCTGACATTGCGTCCTATAATTGCTTTTGTCCGAGCAAATATGCGCTCTTGGCCGCGCGAAAAATATTTTACAATATCATCTTTATCAATGAATGTTATATCCAGCGGCAAAGTATTTAAAATCTGGCTTATTTCTTTAGGGGACAATACTCCGGTATCAAATTTTACATATCCTTTAGGACTCTCTTCTTCTGTCTTTACTTCCACATTGACTCTGGCAGGTCTCCATTTTTGCTCTGGCCCTACCAGACAATACCCGATTTCATCGCTGTCTTGCTGAACTTGGTACCACTCATCTTCACTTAAGTGGTCCAGGGCCATCGGGAACAAAATATTAGTTTCTTTAAATATCATATCTAAAACTCTGTTTATTACTTCCTCTATCTTTTGAACGGTTTGTTGTTGATCCGCATCAGCCACCAACATCTGCTTAACTTCTTTCAGCCCAGCCCTGATTTCGTCATCTACGCCCCACATAACTTTAGGCGGTGCTGTTATCCCGTACTTCTCCAAGTAAGGAAATAAGATATTTTCTTTTCTGGAATAATGCTTATCCAAATCCCATAGGGTATTAAAATCGTGAATTAACTGATTTTTAGTTTGTTCATTCTTTTCCTTTTTAAATTGCTCTAGATGTGGTCTAACAGTATCGTTGATATATTTTTCGACTGCTTCGTTTTCAATTTTAAAAGTATGTAAGGGGTGCCCGGGAGTATCCATTACAGCATCTTTACGATGAACATCTTCGATCGATCCTTTGAAAACTGCGGCATGCACATCGCATAATCTTTGTACTTCTTCAACCGGCAATCCTTCCATAATAAGATTTTGCTCCATTTCAGCTATCTCGGAGGCCGCTACTCCGCCGAATAATTTCTCAAATTCAACCTTAACTTCTTCTACCGGTTTACCATTATGTAGCTGCATAATCAAATCTTTTAAAGCTTTCTGCCTGTATTCCCTGTTGTTAATGTACTCGCTCATCACAAAACCCCCTTTTCTTAATTTATAAAAGTTTTAGCTGATAATAAAAGAATTATTCGTGCTCAAAAAACAAAAACCTTCCGGCTTAAAATCTCTTAGTAATAATTAATTACTAACTTAATAATTCCCTAGAAGGTTTAAGGTCTAATTATTTATTTATATTTGTTCAGCCTTAAGAGGCAGCTACAACCTCATCAGTGCTATTAAGAACACAGTCTAACAAATCATTAGCTTGTTCTAGCTCTATTCCTTTGACCTGAGCTATCTCACTTACAAAAACTTCACGCGCTTTTTCCAGCATATTTCTGTCTTCGGTTCCTAATTTTGATTTTCTTCCTTTACGAGTTAAATCCCTTATAATCTCGCAAACCTGATAAACGTCACCGCTTTTCATTTTGGTTTTATTAACATTAGTGCAATAGCGCTGGTTATCGAAAATATCGGGTTCAGTTTCGCTTTGGTAGAATTTGTGAAGTATCTCATCCAGCTCTTTAGTTTCTATTAATTTACGCATACCTGAAGTAGCGGCAGTATCTGTAGGAATCATGATATGAATATTTTTATGCAGAATATTCAATACATAATAGAGCTTAGTTTCACCTAAAATTTCTTTTTCTTCAATGGCTTCAATGAATCCTACCCCGTGCAGAGGGTAACAGATCATATCACCAGGATTAAACATTCAATCACCTCATTATTTTCAGCTAAAACTATTATAGCACAACTTTTAGCAAATTTCAAAAATAAATATTTTACCATAATGTATTTAGCAGTGTCAATATAAATATACTGGACAAACATCAGCTGACATAATTTATCGCTTAAAAAAAGAAAATGGCTCATTACAAAGCCATTTTCTATCTCAAGCTATCGAGCTATTAATATTGTACTTATATTCTACAGTGTATCAGACATTAAAACGGAAATTAATGATATCACCGTCTTCAACAATATACTCCTTGCCCTCTAAGGTCAATAAACCTTTTTCCTTGACCTTGGCCATTGAGCCCAATTCCTTTAGATGATGGAATTTACACACTTCCGCTCGAATAAAGCCCTTTTCTATATCGGAATGAATCTTGCCCGCTGCTTTGCGAGCATTGGTATTTTTTCTAATGGGCCAGGCCCTTACTTCATCCTGGCCGGCAGTGAGAAATGATA
>JAAYSI010000165.1 GCA_012524045.1 Peptococcaceae bacterium
GAGTTAAAATCTACTTCAGCAATGGTCTATGCAGCTTGTGCTTGCCTGGTCGTAGGACAGATTATTGGTCGCTATATTTTCTATGCTGCTGTCGTTGCTATGGATATTGGTTTAATCTAAACATTTGTTTGGACTAAATCTCTGTTTTAAATTTGTTTTCTCGATTTAAATTTGTTTTCTCGGTTTAAATCTGTTTTCTTCCTCCACCTTTTTTTAAACCCCAGCTTCTTTTCATCAGAAGCTGGGGTTTTTTTAGCTACAAAACTTATAACCTACGCCCCAAACAGTGATTATATATTTGGGTCTAGCCGGATTCTCCTCAATTTTTTCTCTAATTTTACGTATAAATACGGTTATTGTACCCGTGTCTCCTACATAATCCTCTCCCCAGAGTTTGTTAAAAAGCTGCTCTCTGGTGAATACTTGCCCTGGATGATGAGCCATATAACAAAGCAGTTCAAATTCCTTCGGGGTTAACTCTACATTTTCGCCGCGGACTTTCACCTCATACTGCATACAGTTTATTTCAAGGTCTTTCAACTTGATGATATCATCCTCTTTGTTTGCTGGCTTTTGGTTTTTCTGTTGGCAGTCTTGATGACATCTGGTGAAATTACCGGCTCTGCGCAGCAGAGCTTTGATTCTTAGCGATAGCTCCACAGGACTGAACGGCTTCGAAACATAGTCGTCGGCACCCATATTAAAACCAACGCTTTTATCCACAATATCTCCTTTAGCAGAAAGCATGATAATCGGTACCGCACTTTCCTGACGAATAATTTTACAAAGTTGGAAGCCGTCTATTTCCGGTAGCATGACATCAAGAATTATCAGTGCGGGCTTTTCTTCGTGAAACATCTTTAAAGCTTTTTCTCCATTTGGGGCATAACAGAACTTATAGCCCTCTTTGAGTAAAATTTGTTCCACTACTTTCTTGATGCTCTCCTCATCATCAACCAACATAACCTTTAAAGCGTCAGACATAGTGTAACTCCTTTCTTCCTTAACAAACTATCCAAGATATTGGAGATTATTTGTCTATAGTTAGTGGATCTCTCAAATGGCTTTAGCCGGTATACCCACTGTAAAAGTACTTCCAACATTCAATTCACTCTCTACTTCGATCCAGCCATTATGGAGTTCTACTAATTCTTTAGCCAGAGCCAAGCCTAAACCGGTTCCTCCGTATTTTCTGGATGTAGAGCTGTCCGCCTGCGTAAATCTATCAAAAATATATTTTAAAGCATCTTTTTTTATTCCTATTCCGGTATCGCTTACTACAATCAGCACCTCTTCCTTAGCTGAGTCGTATTTTACACTTATTTCCACTTTACCTCCCTGTTCCGTAAATTTTATCGCATTACCAGCAAGGTTTTCAACAATTCGTCGTATTTTTTCCGGATCTCCTTTAAATAACGGGACATCAGGAGCAATTTCCATAGTAACATCCAGGCCTTTGTTTTTAGCTAACGGCAGTATTACACTTTCCACCGAAGCAATAACATCGGCCATATCCATGGTCACTAAAGTTATTTCCGCTTTTCCGGCTTCAATTTTAGCCAGATCCAAAATATTGTTGATCATTCTTAAAAGAATCTCACTATTGGTTCTGATTTCCTCCAAATAATGTTTCTCCTCGTTATCTTGATCAATCTTTTCGGCAAGTAGAAGCTCGGTAAAGGCAATGACTGAGGTCAGTGGTGTGCGTAATTCATGGCTCATTATCGCTAAAAACTCCGATTTATAAGTGTTCACTTCCTTCAGCCTGATATTGGCCTCTTCCAGCTCTTGCTTATGCTGTTTGAGGATCTCATTAGCTTTTTCCAGTTCGGTGGTCCTCTCTTCAACCTTAGATTCCAAATTATTATAGAGGTCTTTTAATTGGCTGGTCATCTGTTGGAAATGGGAAGCCAATTGCTTAATTTCACACTCGGCTTGGAGCCCGGCAAGATTAACGTCCAAATTACCTTTCCCGACTTCCGAAACCGCCTTTTCCAATTCCCATAGTGGGCTGGTGACCAATCTACGAACCAAATAGTAGATGGCTATAATACAAACCATTATTAATAACAGGAAAAAGAAAATATTACCCAACAAATTTTGCTTGCTATTTTGGATAAAGATATCCATTGGCATGATCAGGCTGATAGCACCACCAAAATCACCGACTTTATACCCTTCTTTGACATAGCCGGTCACGTCAACTTCGCCTGCAGGTTCACCATGGCAGGACAAACAAGACTCTTCTATTCTTAGTGGAGCCATATAACGAAAAACTTCTTTACCGTCTATGGTATCTGTGGACCAATACTCTTGAAGTTCCGAATCAGCTTGAAAATGTTGGAGTCCGATGGTTTCAAAATCATCCGGTGCGTTCAGAATGCTACGATAATTCAAGTGCGTTGGTTTTATCTTATAATCGGTCATCTCGGCAAAAAAGACTCCGATACCCATGGCGACAGTCGAGCAATTCATATGTTTGAACTCAAAATTGCCTTCGGAGTCATAATTAATATTGTCTTGATTAATTGACATGAATTCCCAAGTAGCAATTTGCTGTTTAGTAATAACCTCAGC
>JAAYSI010000166.1 GCA_012524045.1 Peptococcaceae bacterium
AAGCGGATATTACAGCAATTATAGAAGAAGAAAGATTAAAGCCTGAAGAAACCCGCCGTTTCATCGACAATGCTTTCCGAGACGGAACCCTTAAAACAACAGGTACAGCTATTGATAAAATCATGCCACCTGTATCCCGCTTTGGCGGAGGCAGGGCTGTGAAAAAACAAGGAATTATCGAAAAGCTAATGCTATTCTTTGAGAAATATGTAGGTTTGGTCTAGCAAATTGCATTACGATTATTACTTATAATTAGCATTATAGTTGCTATCTAGTGAGCGACGAATCAGTACATCTCAGTCCTATCCAACCATCTGACCCTGTTTGGAGAGCATATCTTCAACGACTGCCATATTCACCGCATTGACGAAGGCCAGAGCGCTGGCTTTGAGGATATCGGTATCAATGGCTTTGGCAGTATAGTCCTTTCCTTTGTAGCTGACCTTGATGGTTACCCTGCCCAGGGCTTCTTTGCCCCTGGAAATACTGTTTAGTTTGTATTCAAGCAGGTCCAGCATAATTCCCGTCCCCTCCCGGAGGGCTGTATAAAGTGCATCAACTGCACCGTCCCCTATACTACTGCTCACAAGTATCTCGTTACCCTTCTTGATTTTAACGCTGGCAGAGGGAAAATTGTTGTTGATGATGACCTGCATATCTACAAGCTCGTAAAGTTCCTGCACGCCAAAAACTTCCGTATTGTTTCTTTTCACCGTACTCTTAACGATATGAAACAGGTCATGGTTGTAGACTTCCTTTTTAGCATCAGCCAACTTAAGGAATTCGGCAAAAATCTGCTCAAATTCCTCAGGAGTATAATCGTTGAAACCAACTTGTGCCAGGGCATTTTTAACGGCATGGCGCCCTGATCTGGCGGTAAGAATAATTTCCATTTCTTTCACGCCTACGTCCTCAGGGTGAATGACTTCATAAGCATCCCGGGATTTCAGCAGCCCATCTTGATGGATGCCTGAGGAATGAGCAAAGGCATTGTCTCCCGTTATAGCTTTATTGACCTGTACGTCAAGGCCCATCAAAGAGCTAACAAGACGGGATGTTTTTTTGATTTCGGTGGTTTTGATACCGGTGGTAGCCTGGTAGTAATCCTTTCGCAAAAATAGCCCCATAACAACTTCTTCAAGGGCTGCATTACCTGCCCTTTCCCCGATTCCGTTAATGGTGCATTCCACTTTGTCCGCACCGTTCTTTATGGCTGCCAAGGTATTAGCAGTGGCCAGGCCGGTATCGTTATGGCAGTGAACACTTAGAATAACGTTGGGATTAAGGTTTTTAAGCCTTTCATTTATTCTCCTCACCAAATCGCCAAATTCTTCAGGAACTGCATAGCCGACAGTATCCGGTATATTTATCATGGTAGCTCCAGCTTTGACAACAGCCTCGATAGTTTCCCAGAGATATTCGAAATCCGATCTGGAAGCGTCTTCGGTGGAGTATTGTACATCGGGTAGCAAGGATTTGGCATACTTTACGGCCTCCACTCCCTGAGCCAGGATCTGATCTCGGGTTTTCCTAAGTTTTTTCTCGACATGCACATTGGATGTGCCGAGAACAATATGAATTAGAGGTTTCTGGGCATGTTTCACACTGTCGTGAACAGCGTCTATATCGCTTTTTACCGCTCTGGCCAGGGCGGTAATCATCATTTTACCCCCAATTTTTTTAGCAATCTCCTCCACCGCCTTGAAATCACCCGGTGATGAAGACGGGAAGCCGGCCTCTAGGATATCCACATTTAAATTCCTAAGCTGACCTGCAATCTCCAGTTTTTCATATAGGTTCAGCTTTGCTCCGGGAACTTGCTCGCCGTCCCTTAAGGTTGTATCCAATACCAAAACTCTTCGCATAATTTTGACTACCTCCGTTTAAATTATGGTTCTTGTGTTATCTGCTGACAAATCCGTAAAGTCAGGGTGATACAAAATATCAAAAAACCTCGTCTCCAAAACAGAGACGAGGTTATAACCCGCGGTACCACTCTTCTTGATTCAAATGAATCCCCTTTTCGATGGCTAACACCATCTATCCCTTTAACGGTGGAACTCCGTCTTACCCTACATTGTCAGGCAGAAGCTCATGGATGAGTTCGATGAATCTGAAAATGCCGCTTCGCACCAAACACGGCTCTCTTAAAAATTCACAATTCATTTACTGGTTCCAATCATCGCTTTTAATTATTGTTATTAATTGTATTTCATAAAATATTGCATATACTCTACAACACCTTAGGGCTGTTGTCAAGGGGCTACTTTGTTCCATAGCAAGAATCCTAGAATAAAAGAAATTATTGCCATCTTTAGTAAGTTCTGATATCGTTAAAGCAAATATTAGGGAAAGGAGTCGGACGGTTATTTGAGAAAAATAGTGGCACTCCTGTTTGTAATAAGTATTTTTTTTATCTACCAGGGGGAACTTATTTACGCGGACATCAAAACTACAACGACTGAGCTAAATGTTCTGGCAGCAATGTCCACTGAAGAATCACATAAAGCGGCTGAAGAAAGGGAAATCACCGAGGGAACCATGACTGAAGGGACAGTAACAGGTGAAAGTATAGAAAAAGATGAAAAATGGAATACGGATCTTTGGCCAGCAATTATTTTTGCCGGTGTTTGTGTGGTCGCAGGAAGTGCAGTGTTTATTAAAAAGGGAAAGGTAAAAAAGAAACTGTAAAAAACTAAGAAAGATGGCTCATCGACGGCCTAATGAAAACTGCCAGTATTCCTGGCTTAAAAGACTTGCTTATTATTTTTAAAAAGGAGGATCTAAAAATGGGAAAAGCGACAGAAGACCTTCGGAAGGAACACAATGCTATTCTTTATGTCCTGCAAATACTTGACAAAATGATGGAGACGGATAACCGTGATGCTGAAGACTTGTTTCAGTATTGCGGTGAGGTGGTATATTTCCTCAAGATATTTGCGGATAAATGCCACCACGGCAAAGAGGAGGATTACTTATTCAAAGAACTGGTCAAAAAGGGAATTCCTAACGAGGGTGGCCCTGTCGGTGTAATGTTGCAGGAACATGTCCAGGGCAGAGACTATATTGCCCAGATGAGCCGGAGTCTAGATGAGAAAAATATCGAAGGATTCAATAATGCCGCTGCACTCTACTGCGAGCTGTTACGCCAGCATATTGCGAAGGAAAACAATGTGCTTTTTGTGATGGCGGATAAAGTGCTTAATGAACAAGAGCAAAATCTTATGTTCGAGCAATTTGAGCAGCATGAAGAGGATGTCATAGGACATGGTGTACATGAAAAATTGCATGCTATGATTGACACTTGGGCAGAAGTTTTTGGTGTTAAATGAAAGGACAAACTGCTTGACTGAAAGAGACCGGCCTAATCAAGTCATAAAGCTTGAATATGGTCGGTCTCTTTATAATATCCGAGCTATACCCGGCAACGCCCAAAGCATCGCGGATTTGTTCATTAACACTCTGATCGGCAGTAGTAATAATGTTTTCCCTTCTTGGACGATAAAACCCCTTCTCCACAAAATTGCTACAAATTTATACAGCTTATTATCGTATTCATTATTGGCATTAGTTTCTGTGTAGGCATTAGTCTCAGATATTGAAGAGGTTGACATCTTCTCATCTCCTAGTGTTTTATTTAACAAACTCCTTCGGGGCTTGTTTTATAGTGCAAGATATGTTTACCTACCTGAGTTGGTGCTATAGCTATTGCTGTCGGGCTAGGCAGAAGACCAATCCCTACTAAGAAGATAGTATAGTATAATTAATAGTAATATCTTCCTAAGAAGAAACGGACCGATTATTAGGGGGAATGGCCATGAACCTTCGCAAGCTATATTATTTTGTTTCTGTAGCAAAGCATTTAAATTTCACCAAAGCAGCAAAAGAAAACCATATTGTCCAGACAGCGATTAGTCAGCAAATTTCGGATTTAGAAAAACAATTAGGTGTTAAACTTTTCAACCGGAATAGCCGGCATGTGGAACTAACACCCGCGGGTAAAATTTTTTTGGATGAGATCACCTATGTATTGGACAGATATGAAGATGCCATACAAAAAGTAAAACAAGCTGCAGCTGGCACAGTCGGTAATCTATCTATTTCCTATTGGGGCACAAATCCTATCGTGATTGTACCCCAGCTTATTGAAAAATTTCATTATTTGTATTCCAATACTTCAATATCAGTAATCCAAAAGCCCTATCTGGAAGCGATCGATCTCCTGATGAAAGGGTTACTGGATTTTGCTTTTGTGGATCCATGTGTAGTTCAGGGATATAACGAGATTCAATACAAAACAGTTAAAAAAAGTTCGTTATATATTGTTGTCAATAAAAAACATCGTTTAGCAAAGAAAGCAAAAGTAAAACCGCAGGAATTAGAAGATGAAAACTTTATTATTGTTAACATGCCGGATTATTTAAAGGTAATATTCATAGACCATTGCGCTCAGGCTGGTTTCACCCCAAATATTATTATGCAACCAAAAGAATTTACGGAAGTAATCTTATTAGTCGAAGCCGGAATGGGAATTACTGTATTGCCTGACTGCGGAAATCAATACTTTGTTTCCAATCTTGTTTGCCTGGAACTTGAAGGATGTGAAGCCTGCCATGAGGTCGGCGTAGCCTGGTCTCAGAACAACAAAAATCCATATTTACAATGTTTTTTAAAAATACTTAATGAGCAGCAAAAGTAACAGCTACAAACTGACAAGAAAAGAATTTCAAGAAGAAATCAGACTTGAAAGAAAAAGACCTATCAGATTATCTGATAGGTCTACTAGATTTATGTGTTGGACAGATGGTTTTTCTAATTTTACAATAAAATTGGAAAAATATAGCTTGAGGAGGAATGATAATGGCAGATTATAAAGAATTCCTTGACAAAATCGACCGCAAAGCGTACCACGAAGGCGAATGGCAATGGCAAGAGGGAGAGTACACGGTGACCCGCTCCACCCAGTATAGTGCTCCCGGCTGCCATAATTCCTGTGGCGTATTGTTGTATACGAAAGACGGTAAGCTGGAAAAGGTGGAAGGAGACCCGCTGAATCCTTTCAACAATGGAAAATTGTGTATGCGTTGTCTTAATCTCGTCGAGGCAGTCAACCATCCGGATCGTCTGAAATATCCAATGAAACGGGTTGGTAAGCGTGGCGAGAATAAATGGGAACGTATAACTTGGGATGAAGCTTTTGAAACCATCGTTGGCAAAGTAAACTATTATCGGGATAATTTTGGCCCAGAGTCGATCGTTGGTGTTCATGGGACAGGCCGCAATATTAACTGGCAGATTCCTTTGCTTTTTAATGCAGGCGTCCAGACACCGAATTTTACAACGCTGTTCTTTACAGGATTTGCTTGTTACCTTCCGCGAATCATAGGTTGTTCTGCAGTTATCGGCGATTTTATGATTGTCGATGCCTCGGTGGGACATGAAGATCGCTATTTGAATAAGGAATGGAAAGTCCCCGGCTGCGTTATTATCTGGGGCAATGATCCCTTAAAGAGTAATGCGGATGGATTTCTTGGTCACTGGCTTGTTCAGTGTGTTCAGATGGGAACAAAAATCATCTCTATTGACCCGAGACTG
>JAAYSI010000167.1 GCA_012524045.1 Peptococcaceae bacterium
GTAGACATAACTAATCCGGCGTGGGCTGGTGTACCAACTTCAGTTTGTGCTATAACAATGGCCATGTTCGTCATAAAGGAAAAAGCAGCAATTTGTAATAAAATATTTAAAGAAATTATTAACCAAGTCCAAGGTTGGAGTTTTGGTTTTGCTTGGCCTGTTTGCTGCATAGTTGTTTCTGGTTCTTTTTTAACAGGGGTTTCAGGCAACTTTAAAATCATTAAAATTGCAATCGGGATGATAAGAAAATAGCACAAGAAAGCATATCTCCAGTAAATAGCAGCTAAATATCCGCTCAGGGTTTGGTAAATTATACCGGCGGCTGCACCTGTAGCACCTTTGAAGCCCATCATAGCGTCCCTTTCGCTTCCAACAAATAACTCAATAATAAAGGCAGAGGCTAGAGGCATTACTAGTCCATATCCAACGCCGAAAATTAGGCGGCACACTAAAATAAACATTATATCGCCGAAAAATGCGGGCAGTATTCCACCAATGAATAGGAATACAATTGCTATATAGAGTACTTTTTTGGTTGTGTATTTTTTAGTTAGTTGACCACAAAGAAATGCAAAAATTATCATACATAAATTTGGCAAGGTAGCAATTTGTTTTATAAGGTCAGGACTTACGTTTGGCATTGCTGCAGATATTGCCCCTAAAGCCGGTGTAGCAATTGAGGTAGAATATTGGAGCATTATTCCGCCTAATACTGAAGCCTTTACAATAAACCCATACTGTTTATTGGTCATAGTTACCTTCCTTTCAAATATATTTGCATACATTTTTAATGGAAAGGGATCAATTTATTCAGTTTTTTAAACTTTGAAAGTCTGTTGCCTTAATAAAGCATGCAGATCTGGACTACGACACCATTTGGATATCGTTTTCCAAGTGGGAAAAAAGTATGGTGTTTCATCCATTGCAAGCGGGGCGAAGACACTTCAAATACAGTAAATCCTGCTCCTTTAATTCCATCAATGTTGTAAGGTTTCCCATCTCTTAGATTTACCAGATCTTCACTATTGCCAAAGCGTGTTACCTTGGAATTAATTAGAATTACTTCTTCTTCTTCAGTTTGAAGCATATACATTGCGTCTAATTCCCATTCACCGTTTGGTTTAATCAGTTGAAGATCTTGTCCATAGGGAAGAACGATACCTTTTAGCTCAGCACCATTATGACCCGGGCCTTGGAAAGTTCCTCCAATAATTGGAACCCACCGTAAAATGCCTTTACCTATTTCCCCAATTGTGACAACTGGAGCCAAATCCGATTTAATTTCCATAATGACCTTATACTTAAGGTCTTCCATAGGTGTTAACTCTTCTTTCTGGTTTTTCATTATTTACCCTCCCTTGAAAATTTTAATAGCGTTATTGATTATTTAAGAATGCATTTTTCATTCCAATCAATATAAAAAAACTGAAAACTGTTCAAAGTCGAAACGAATGGGCTTTTACACCTTAAAAGCTTGGTTAGAAAAAGCCAATATTTCTTATACTTAGGAAATATTGGCTCATTGCTAGGAAAATATAAATCAGTATTGCGACAAATTGGATTAATCATCACGATAAGTGATATTTAATGCTTTTACTTTTCTATACAAGGTTGACTTACTTATGCCAAGTAACTCAGCTGCTTTTGCCATTTTATATTTGCTATTAACAATAGCTTCTTCAATTATTTTTTTCTCAATATCTCTAATTGAGTTTTTAACTTGAGTCAAGTCTTTTGTCTGCTGATATTCAATCTTATATAAGTTGTTGGATGCTACAATACGCTCATTATTTATATTTATTGGATTGTGCGTAGGGAAGTGGTGTGCGTCAATGATTTTGGTATCGGACATATTAACCATATTAACGGCGTATATGATAGTATTTTCCAGTTCTCTTACATTCCCTGGCCAACTATAGTTAAGGATAATTTGTTTTGCCCTGTCACTTAATACTGGAATGCTGAAGCCCATACGTTGGGCGTAGGTCTTAATAAAATGTTCAGCAAGTACTATTATATCCTCCCCTCTTTGGGCTAAGGGAGGAATTCTTATAGTTAGGACAGATAGTCTAAAATATAAATCTTCTCTAAATTGTCTATTTTCGACTAATTTTCTTAGATCCTTATTTGTAGCGGCAACTAAACGAAAGTCTACCTTTTGATAACGTTGTGCACCTAGGCGCATTACTTCTTTGTTTTGAAGGACTCTTAGAAGCATTGCCTGCAGTTCATAAGGCATATCGCCGATTTCGTCTAAAAATAGTGTTCCTCCATTGGCAAGCTCAATTTTACCGGGTCTTCCACTTTTTGCCGCCCCGGTAAAAGATCCGCTTTCATACCCGAACAGCTCACTTTCAATTAAATTTCTTGGCATTGCAGCACAATTAACTGCAATAAATGGTCCATGAGGACGAGAAAAATTGTGAATTGCTTGAGCAAAAAGCTCTTTGCCAGTACCGCTTTCTCCTAATAAGAGGATATTTTCTGGAGAAAGGGCAAATCGCTGAGCTTGGTTTATTGTCATCGTCATGATATTGCTCATACCAATTATATCCTTAAACTCAATTGTAGCACTAGCGCCGCTTCTTTTCGCGACTAAAGTGTTAATTTTATCAGTATTATTTAATCTGAGTATTAAATAGTCAATATCATTACTTTTAGACTTTACAACCGGAATAACACTAATTAAATAAGGTTTCTCTTCATTATTTACTGTAATAAATGGCTCTATAATATTTGGTGTTGGTGAACAAAAATCAACACCTTTTTTGCGCAAAAA
>JAAYSI010000168.1 GCA_012524045.1 Peptococcaceae bacterium
CTGTAAAAAATATGTTGTTGACTTTTTACCCTATTCGAGATATATTAAATGGCAGAGCAAATTGCTCGTAAAATTTAATCAGAAAATCTCTTATCCAGAGTGGTGGAGGGACTGGCCCTATGAAACCCGGCAACCTGCATTTTAATGCAACGGTGCTAATTCCAGCAGATTAAATCTGAGAGATGAGAGGAAAACCGTAACAAAAACTTCGCGGATTCCTCGCGAAGTTGTTTTTTATATAAGTTCTATTTAGTTATTCTATTTAGTGTTTTGCTCTTATTTGGTTACTTTACTCTTATTCTGTTATTTTACTCTTATTTATTACTTATTTAGCAGCCAATTGTATTTAACTTTTTTAAGCATCTTGTTTCTTTTAATATCCAAACTTAGGAAAGGATTATAGTGATGATTTATATTAAAAACCTCAGTAAGGTATTTAAAACACCCAAAGGTCCGTTCACTGCTCTAGACAATATTGATTTGCACATTCCTAAAGGAGCGGTATATGGCATTATCGGTCTGAGCGGTGCCGGTAAAAGTACGCTGATTCGCTGCATGAATATGCTAGAGAAACCGACTAGCGGGGAAATTCTTATTAACGGCCAAAATATGACCCAATTATCCGGCGTTGCTTTACGCAAAACCAGACAAAAAATAGGTATGATTTTTCAACATTTCAATCTGTTAGAATCAAGAACTGTCGCGGGCAATATCGCTTTTCCTTTAGAAATAGCCGATTGGCCAAAACATAAAATTGCTGAACGAATCCAGCAACTTCTTCCGGTAGTGGGATTGGAGGATAAAGCAAATTCCTACCCGGCTCAACTAAGCGGCGGACAAAAACAAAGAGTTGGCATCGCCAGAGCTTTAGCCACTAATCCTTCAGTGCTTCTTTGCGATGAAGCCACCTCTGCTCTCGATCCGCAAACTACCGAATCAATTTTGGAGTTATTAAGAGAGATTAACGAAAAATTTAATTTAACTATAGTTATTATCACCCATGAAATGAAGGTCATCAAAGAAATCTGTACCGATGTTGCTGTGATTGATCAAGCTCAAATCGTCGAGCATGGTCCGATCGAATCCGTCTTCATCAATCCCCAGTCAAATATCGCTAAAGATTTCATAGCCAGCGTTTTCCCAAATAAATTGTCACCACAATTGTTATGTGAACTAGCCCAACACTCCAACTCTCAGATTGTCACGGTTAATTTCCTAGGTAGTGTGGCTTCCGAGCCAATTATTTCGGACTTAATCCAGCAGTACGGAATAACAGTCAATATCCTACACGGCAATATCGATCGCTTGAGATCCACCCTTTTTGGTACTCTTACCTTGGAACTCCAAGGAAATACCGAAAGCATTTCTCAAGCTCATGAATATCTTAAATCCCGTAATCTCAAAGTGGAGGTGATAAAATAATGGAAGGATTATTAGCTATGTTTAGCGATCCGGCTTATTGGGAGTCACTCAGTCGAGTTATCCCCGAAGCACTTTATGAAACCCTGTATATGGTCATTGTATCAACAATCCTAGCCTACGTTCTCGGTGTTCCAATGGGGGTTCTTCTAGTAATCACCTCTGAGGGTCACATTATACCTAATCCCTGGGTGGAGAGAATTCTAGGAACTATTATCAATATTTTCCGCTCTATACCCTTCATCATTTTGCTTGTTGCTTTAATACCCTTTACCACTATGCTTGTGGGAACCTCGATCGGTACCACTGCGGCAATTGTACCGCTCGTAGTCTCCGCTGCGCCATTTGTCGCTCGTTTGGTTG
This sequence comes from Peptococcaceae bacterium, assembly GCA_012524045.1. Classification (GTDB taxonomy): domain Bacteria; phylum Bacillota; class Desulfitobacteriia; order Desulfitobacteriales; family Syntrophobotulaceae; genus JAAYSI01. The sequence goes on from JAAYSI010000168.1 coordinate 1,783, forward strand.
AAAGCTCGCTACGAGAAGTATCTTCGGGTGTAATTGAAGCAGCTTTATCAATGGGGGCTTCACCTTGGCAAATCATATATAAAGTACTTTTACCGGAGGCTAAAAGCCCATTAATCCTGGGAATTGCGATAACAACTATCAACATTATTGCCTATACTGCTATGGCCGGAGCCGTCGGTGGTGGCGGACTCGGTGACGTAGCTATCCAATACGGCTATAATCGCTACCGTACCGATATGATGATTATTACCGTTCTAATCTTAGTAGTAATAGTGCAGCTTATTCAATGGATAGGCACTACCCTGGCTAAAAAGCTCTCTCATCGTTAACCAAACAGCCGATAAGTAAGCTCTGTGGATCCAAGAGCAAAATCTTATCGGGATGTTTTGGAAAATAAATTAACAAAAATGAAGGAGGAATTTAAATGTTCAAATCTAAAAATATTTTAAGCTTAATCTTGATTTGTTTCTTAGCATTCACTCTGGCCTTAACAGGCTGCGCCAGCGACAATAACAATCAACCACCGGCGCAAAACGGAGAATCGCAAGACTCTCAACAAGGGGAAGAGCTAAAGACCGTAAAAGTCGGAGCGACAGCAGTTCCACACGCAGAAATTTTGGAATTCATTAAACCTAAACTTGCTGAAAAAGGAATCGACTTGCAAATCGAAGTATTTAACGACTATGTTCAACCCAATTTAGCTACCGATAGCGGCGATCTGGACGCTAACTTCTTCCAACACATTCCTTACCTCGAGACTTTTAACGAGGAACGCAACCTTAATCTTGTAACCGTCACCAAGGTCCATATCGAACCTATGGGCATTTACTCCACAAAAGCCACTTCTCTTGACGAATTGGGAGAAGGCCAAATTGCCATTCCAAATGACCCCACTAACAGCGGTAGAGCCCTGGCATTGCTTGAAGCAGCCGGAGTAATTAAACTTAGACCGGGCACCGGTATTTCGGGTACAGTTGATGATATAGCCGAAAATCCAAAGAATTTTAAAATCACTATGATTGATGCTGCTCAGCTTCCTCGTGTTCTCAACGATCCAAAGGTTGCCGGAGCTGTAATCAATACTAACTATGCTTTAGAAGCTGGCCTCAATCCGGTCAAAGATGCTCTGCATATTGAAGACAAAGAGTCTCCCTATTCCAACGTTCTGGTTGCCAAAGCCGAGCGCGCAGATGACCCTGTTCTCAAAGAAGTAGCTAAAGAATTAACCAGTGAAGATGTAAAGAAATTTATCGAAGAAAAATACCAAGGCGCTGTTGTACCGGCGTTTTAAATCAAGCTAGCCTAGCTTCTGTAAATATTGGGCTACCCAAGCTAAATAATATAGAACCCTTAAAAAATGAGCTGTTGCCAAACGGAAAATAATTCGTCAAGCAACAGCTCATTATATTTTTTGGTATGTTATTTTTTGGGTATTTTATATTAGATTTATTACCTCCGGGCAAACCATTTTTTGCCCTTGGGTTCTTTCAAAATTTCAGCCCATATAACTCCTTGCACCACAGCCGAAGATGAAAAACCTAGATTTTTGGCCAACTTATTTTCTGAACTATAAATTGGGCTAGCGCCAATTTCTCCTTGTTGGATAGATACTCTTTCCACTACTAATTCGCTATAAGGTCTTCCTTCTGTGCCAAAGCTGCCTTCGATGCCAGGCAAGCCTTCATGACCGGGTAATCCCTCGTAGCCGGGTAAACCTTCCTGACCCTGCACTCCTTCTACTCCTTGCATACCTTCGGAGTTGAAAGTTCTACCGTAAGTCGATTGATCTGCACTGGCCCAAGTACCCTCAGGTCTTTGGGCCTTAGAAGTTCGGACAGGGGATTGGGGTTTATATCTTCGAGGCGGAGTATCTAGAGGCACTCTCTTAGGGCGTTGCTGGTCGCCTTTAAGCTCTTGTTCAAACTTTTCGGCTGATTCCCTAATTTGCTTCTCCAGGCTTTCAAAGATAGTTTCTTTCTTTGCCGGCCTGCTCTGAGCTGACCTAGTAGGTGGAGTCCGCCTGTCCGACGGCGACTGTTGGCGCCTTTGAGGCGGCTTATCTTTTTTGGTAAACAGCCCATAGAGAAAAAACGCTATAACTACAAAGGTAAAAAAGTCCACCGACCATCACCTACTTCTGAGGTCCTGTTTTTTCTGGTTCCTGGTCATCCCCTTTGGCAGTGATAGCTATATTATCACGCATTCTGGTATCAGCAATGATATTTTGCAGATTATAATAGTCCATTACACCGAGATTACCTTCCCTAAGGGCAGATGCTAGAGCTTTCGGCACTTGGGCTTCAGCTTCAACCACTTTAGCTCTCATTTCCTGGACTTGGGCCAACATTTCTTGTTCTCTGGCTACAGCCATTGCTCTACGTTCCTCAGCTTTAGCTTGGGCGATTCGTTTATCGGCTTCTGCCTGGTCAGTCTGCAGCTGAGCACCGATGTTTTTGCCCACATCAACATCCGCAATATCAATAGAAAGAATTTCAAAGGCTGTTCCGGAATCCAATCCCTTATTTAATACAGTCTGCGAGACCACATCCGGATTTTCTAGCACGTCAGCATGAGAAACCGAGCTACCGATACTGGTTACAATACCTTCCCCGACCCGCGCGATAATGGTTTCTTCACCGGCACCTCCGACCAAACGGTCGATATTAGCCCTAACGGTAACTCTTGCCTTAACTTTTAATTCAATTCCGTTTTGGGCAACTGCGGAAACAATCGGAGTTTCGATAACTCTAGGATTAACTGACATTTGTACAGCCTCGAGCACATCCCTTCCGGCCAAGTCAATAGCCGCAGCTCGCTCGAATTTTAGCGGTATAGCTGCTCTTTCAGCAGCAATGAGCGCATTTACAACCTTGTCTACATTACCACCTGCCAGGTAGTGCGCTTCCAGTTGGGTGGTCGTTAAGCCTAAGCCCGCTTTATGGGCCTTAATTAACGGATTTACTATTCTACTCGGAATAACTCTACGCAGCCTCATCCCGACCAAAGTAAAAATTCCCACATTGACTCCTGCAGCCAATGCCGAGATCCAGAGACCTACAGGAATAAAGGTAAAGATAACCATCAATAAAATAAGTACCAGAATTACCAAGATAGCAGTTGTTATAAGAGCTGTCATATTTTCACCCTAAAAAGGGCTACACCTCCTTTTGCTCTTTTTGATATAAGTATAAACCCCGGCAGTTCTCCTTATTCTGAATCTTCTTTAGCTACTATAATCCGTGTGCCTTCGACTGCAATGACTTTTATTCTTGAGTTTCTTTGGATAAAACTCCCATTGGTGACAACATCCACCCTTTCTCCGTCAATCAATGCTGAGCCGGCAGGACGGAGCAAAGTAAGTGCTTTGCCGGTTTTACCTAGATAACGTTGGTAATCTAGATTCGGAGCAACATAACCCTGTTCATTATTCTGCTTTTCCCTTAATGAGATCTTGCTCCATAACTTACTAAGCCGGCCGGTTTTATATAAAATAAAGGATAATAGTCCAAGAGATAAAAGGGTAATCAAAAGGTAAATAACTCCCTCAGCCAAGGTATCAGCCGCCAGAAAAACTCCGCCTAAGAGCGCAAGCAGCCCAGGTATTCCGGCAAAACCAAAGCCGGGAAGTAAAAATATCTCCACAAGAATTAAAAGAACTCCCACTATGATAAGGGAAAGAGAAATTCCTAAAAACAACGCCAATCCCCCTTTCTCAACCAGTATTAGTCTAAACATTTACAATTTCTTTCTGTAGTATATCATAATCTAGCTTAATGTTTAATTAAATTCCGTAAAGTTATTGAAATTTCTAAGAATATTTATGATAATAAACTTTATAGTCTAGATTCAGTTCTTTTATCCATAGTTGGAAAATATATAGTATAATATAACTGAGGAGGAACTTTTTTAATGCAGGCAGGCTACTATTATCTTTTCATAGGTTTACTTTTCCAATTTAATATAACTTTTAAAGGGATAGATATTCTGGTTGATATGGTCGGTTATTATTTTATTTATAAAGGTTTGCAATTTTTACTCGACCAAAACGCTTATTTCCAAACGGCCAATAAGATAATTATTCCTTTGGGAATCCTTTCAGCAGTTAATTTATATAATTTCCAGTACCATACAGAGATTATACTGTCCTATTCGATAATAATAGACAGTCTTAAAATCATTGTCCTTGCGGCTAACATGTATTTGATTTTCAACCTCTGTAAAGGATCGGCCGAAGTTGCCGCAACTACCCTAAAAGACTCTTATCTTCAAAATAATATTATACAGCGCCTTTACTTTTATTTAGTAGTTTCCGGTCTTTTAGTGCTTTTAAGCATATTATCCTTATTGCCTTTTACTACAGTTAACACTTCTTTGCGAGGAGTATTTACCATAACTTATTTTGCTTATATTTTAGTCATAGTTATTATTGTCAGCGGAATTCATAGCTTTTATCGACAACTGTCCACTCCACCGGCTAAAAGTAAAAAGAATAAGCAAAAAAACTCCGGTGGTAAAGCCCGCAAAGTTAAAAGCAAGAGGTGATTCTATTGCCAAATATGATTAGAAATATACTTTGGCTACTTGTTTCTTTGGGTCTAATATTCATTGCCTTTACTTTCTTCTGGGTCTTTTTACTCCTAATCGGCATTGGATTAATTGCCCGCATAGCTTATCTAAAACTTTTTAAGAAAGATCCTTTTAAAATTCATACCTATACCATAAGATTTGGCTCTACTAACCAGCGTCCCGATTCCCCATACAGCAACTCCAATGAATATACTACTGTGCTCGATGCAGATGATATGACCAAAGAATACAAAATCCCCAAAATCAAATGAACAATTCAATATCGGCCTCCAGAGCATCTTTAAGATATTCCTGAGCCGTTATGACTTTTACGTTGGGTAACATTTCCTCAGACTTAAATCCCATCACTTCCACGGATAGTTTGCAGGCAAAAAAGTTTACCCCTTTTTTTTGTGCTCCTTTAAGAAAGGCAGTTAAATCAGGTGTATCGTGCTCTTCCATCATTTCTTTGAGCATGGCCTTGCCAATTCCGGCCATGTTCATTTTGGACAAGGGTAAATCCTCCGGCCCATTTGGCGCAACAAAGGTGAACATCTTTTCAAAAGCTGTTTTATCTTCCAGCGACATTTTTTCCGGGTCACGTATAAGACAAAGGCCCCAAAAAGCAAAAAAGATATTGACCGTCATGTCTAGCTGACGGGCCGTGTTAGCTAAAATTAATGCAGCAAGCGCCTTATCATAATCACCGCTAAACATGATAAGGCTTAGCTTTTTTTTGTTATCCATAATCAAGAAACACCATCCTTACCTAAAATATAGCAAAGCTAATTCCCCATCCCTTTGTCTATATTTTCGGTAAAGCTCGGTGGCTTTATACGAGATTCAAGACAAATTAGCCATATAACTTCAAATACTGCCTTTTCTTTTTCACGACCTTGGCCAAAATCTCCAGCAGTCTATCTACCTCCGCATGCTCATTATAAAAACCAAAACTTACCCGGACTACTCCTGGTCTGGGTTCTTGTGGATTAGCAATGATTTTTTGGATTTTCTCAGGGGATATTTTTAAAAGTCTAATAACATACGGATGAGCACAAAAGCAGCCGCTCCGCACAGAGATACCGGCTTCCCCAGCCAAAATCTCGGCTAGCAATTCGTGATGAATTCCCTTAACGTTAAAAGGTACGATCCCAACTCGTTCCTGGTTTAGATCATCGGTACAGTACATTTCAATAGAATCTAAATTTTTCAAACCTCTTATCAGTTGCCGGACCAAAGCTTGTTCATGCCTGTCAATATTTTTCATCCCAATCGAGTTCAGAGTCTTTATAGCAGCCGTCAAAGCTATTACCCCAAGCAAATTGGGCGTTCCAGCTTCATCTTTTGAGGGTGGCTCATTCCAAACTACTAAGTCAGGGGTAACTGTTCGGACTGTTCCTCCGCCGGTTAAATCGGGATTGCCTTGCTCAAAAAATTCTTTAGGCCCGACCAAAACCCCAACCCCAAAAGGTGCATACATTTTATGGGCTGAAAATACGACAAAATCAATATGCCTTTTAGAGAGCCAAGCCTTCATCTCGAAGGGCTGATGCGGGATAAGCTGAGAACCATCCACCAAAACTAGAGCCCCATATTTATGAGCCAGCTCGGCGATTTTATGCACAGGATTAACATAGCCGGTGACATTAGAAGCCCCGGTAACGGTGACCAGTTTGACCTGTCCTTGATATTTTTCTAATTTCTCGAGATAGTCAGCGAACACTAATCTACCGCACTCATCAACTTTTATGTACTCAACTCGATATTTATCCCGCCAGGGCAGATCGTTAGAATGATGTTCCATTGCGGTTGCTAAAATAATATTTTTAGCCTTATCTTTTTGGCTCAGCCTATAAGCCACTTTATTAATTGCTTCTGTAGCATTTTTCACAAATATTACAATGTCTTTCTTCGGATTAGCCCCCACAAAGTCCAGCACTGTCTCTCTGGCTTCCTCGTACTTTTGCGAAGAGATCTTAGCTTTATAGCCCGCTCCTCTATGGATCGAAGAATAATAAGGCGCAAATTTGGTTATTTCCTCAAGAACAGAAACTAACGGCGGTGTAGTTGCAGCATTATCGAAATTAATTCCTTTGACTTTTTGGCCATTCCTTAATTCTACAGGTGTATCAACTCCAACAACCAACTTTCCGTAGTGCAGTTTGGAGATATGTAAAGCCATCTATCTTGCCTCCTAACTAAGTTTGTCAGATTTAGTATATTTAAAAGGAGACCATAGTGTTACTAAATCCGCGGAGACAAAACAATAGGCCTACCTGCAGTAGACCTTAATAATAATTCTATCTATGGTTTTTTCGCTAGTTTATTGAATAGTAGATTTTTTATGGATTTATGGATTTATGGATTATATTGATGGATTATTTTTATTATATTGATGGTTAATTTTATACACTTTTTGCCTACATTAATCAGTAGATTTATTAGATCTATTGCAGTGAATTTATTGCAAACCGTGTTTGGCTACAGCCTTTTGCATTAGGTCGTTATCTCGGACTCTTAGCACTACCTGCGCTTGTTCCTTTTCTTTCTCAACAAAAGCATACATATATTCGACGATAACATCCTCCATCACGAGCTTATTTAGAGTCTCTGCCAAGCCGCCCGGCCGATCAGGGACTTTCAATGTCCAAACCTTGGTAAGCTTCACAATACAATCTCTCTTTTTCAATTCCTGGGCAATTGTTTCAGGATCTTCAACAATTATTCTAAGCACGCCATAGTCCTTGGTATCTGCTAACGATAAAGCCCGGATATTTACATTTAATTCAGCCAAAATATTAAGAACCTCCGCCAAACGGCCTTTAGCATTTTCTAAAAAAATCGATAATTGTAGCATGGCCTTACCCCCCATTTACATTTTCCCTTTTCTTCGGTCTTCAACTCTTTTAGCTTTTCCTTCGCTCCTTGGAATACTCTTGGGTTCAACTAAACGCACCTTCACGCTGAGCCCGATGACTTCTTCTATTTTATCTTCAATATTTGCTTGGAGTAGTTCAAGCTCTCTGATCTCATCGGTAAAGCTGTCAGCGCTTAATTCTACTAAAACTTCCAAAGTGTCCAAATTGTCGTGACGATCTACAATTATCAAGTAATGGGGCTCCACGCCTGAAACTGATAAAATCGCTTCTTCAATCTGACTTGGGAATACATTGACCCCCCGGATAATTAGCATATCGTCCACCCGAGCTGATACTCTCTGCATCGTCCATCCGACATGCCCACATTCACATGTTCCATAGGATAAACTGGTAAGGTCTTTCGTTCTATAGCGTAAGACCGGAAAACCCATTTTATCGAGACTGGTAAATACCAATTCCCCAGGTTCTCCTTCAGGTAACACATTTCCTTCGGCATCTAAAACTTCTGGATAAAAATTTTCATCGATGTGTAAGCCGTTACATTTTAAGCATTCCATGGATACACCCGGCCCCATTATTTCGCTTAAGCCGTAAATATCAATCGCCCTTATCCCCAGTCTGTTTTCAATCTCGTACCTCATTTTTTCTGTCCAAGGCTCTGCTCCAAATATGCCAATCCTAAGCTTTAAATCTTCTTTAGTAATACCGACTTCTTCCATGCTGTCAGCAAGATATAAAGCGTAAGAAGGGGTACAACACAAAACTGTACTGCCAAAGTCCCGCATCAGCATCAATTGGCGATGAGTATTACCGCCCGATATTGGGATAACCAGGGCCCCAAGTCTTTCACAACCGTAATGAAGTCCCATTCCTCCGGTAAATAGACCGTAACCGTAGGCTACTTGGATAACATCATTAGTGGTTACTCCTATCCTTTTAAGACCATTAGCGACAATTTTGGCCCATAACTTAATGTCTTCTCGGGTATAACCTACAACCGTTGGTTTACCGGTAGTTCCTGAAGAGGCATGTACCCGCACAATTTTATCCATTGGTTCTGCAAATAAACCAAAAGGGTAGTTTTGGCGCAAATCTTCTTTTTGAGTTAAGGGTATTCGGCGAAAATCCTCAATAGTTTTTATGTCAGCAGGATAAAATATCCCAGCTTCCGCTAATTTTTTTTGGTAGTAAGGAGCTTTTAAAACTTGTTGAACTGTTTTTCTTAAACCTTCTAACAACCCTTCTTGGTTCATATTTCATCCTCCTGCAAATTCTTAATCTGGTATAGGAATCAAAAATTAAATGTATTATATAACAATTATATAACAAGGTGCAATACTTTAAAACTACTTTGAAACTTCAACGAACAATAAAATTAAAACTACCTGCTAAGGTAGTTTTCAAGTTAAAGTCCTGCCAGTTTCCTTAAGTCATCGACTTTATCCAGACGTTCCCACGGCAGATCTAAATCCGTCCGGCCAAAATGACCATAGGCCGCAGTTTGTTGATAGATTGGCCGCATCAAATCCAAATCTTTAATAATGGCTGTAGGACGCAAATCAAAAATCTCGTTAATATACTTGATAATTTTAACATCATCCACCTTGCCGGTTCCAAAAGTATCGACCGCAACGGAAACCGGACGGGCAACACCTATAGCATAAGCTATTTGGATTTCACAGCGGTCAGCCAGGCCAGCAGCCACGACATTTTTAGCTACATAGCGAGCGGCATAGGCTCCGGACCGATCGACTTTGGTGGGATCTTTGCCGGAGAAAGCTCCTCCGCCATGTCGCGCCATTGAGCCGTAGGTATCAACTATTATTTTTCTGCCGGTGAGGCCTGTATCGCCCTGGGGTCCTCCAATTACGAAGCGACCGGTCGGGTTGATGAGGTAACGAGTATTTTCATCTAACATTGTTTCGGGGACAATCGGTTGGATTACCTGGTTTAGAATATCGCTCTTAATCTGCGCCTGGGAAATATCCGGATGGTGTTGGGTTGATAGGACGATAGTATCAACTCTGAGAGGTTTTCCGTCAACATACTCAACTGTCACTTGAGTTTTCCCGTCAGGTCTTAAATAGGGTAATATTTTCTTTTTGCGAACCTCAGCAAGTTTCCGCGCTAAACGGTGAGCTAAATCAATCGGTACAGGCATATAACCTTCGGTTTCGTTAGTCGCATAACCGAACATCATTCCCTGGTCCCCGGCTCCGTACTCCTCTACGCCTTCATCGGCAATATCCCTAACTTCCAAAGCTTTATTGACCCCAAGGGCAATATCGGGAGATTGTTCACCAATAGTAGTTAGAACTGCACAAGTATCTGCATCAAAACCATATTTAGCTCTGGTATAGCCTATTTGCCTTATTGTCTCCCGGGCCACCTTCGGGATATCCACATAACACTTGGTGGTTATTTCCCCACTTACTAACACTAAGCCGGTAGTAACAGTGGTCTCGCAGGCTACCCTGGCATCTGTGTCTTCTTGGAGCACCGCATCCAGGATGGCATCAGATATTTGATCACATATTTTATCCGGATGACCCTCGGTAACTGACTCCGAAGTAAATAATTTATAACTCACCGTAATCACTCCTTTATTCCTGTACCTTGCCTAATAGCAGCTATTTCTCTAACTAATTCCCTTGCCACTTCAGTTTTGCTCATCAGCGGATAATCTATTCTTCTCCCATCTTGAAACAAAAAACTGACTATATTTGTATCGCTTCCAAAGCCTGCGCCGGGTTTGGTAACATCATTAACCACCAGCATATCAGCATTTTTACGGCGCAACTTTTCCAGAGCATTAGCCACAACATCTTGAGTTTCTGCAGCAAAGCCCACCAGAAACTGGTGCTTTTTTCTTTCACCCAGAGCAGCCAAAATATCCGGGTTTGGTACTAGTTCAATAACTAAGTTCTCGCCTTTTTTCTTTATTTTTTGTTCTTTAAAATCAGCCGGCCGGTAATCAGCAACAGCAGCAGCTTTGACCACAATATCTTGTTCCTCGTAAAGAGCTAAAACTTGCTCATACATCTCCAATGCCGATTGAACACGAATAAGCTTCACATTTGCCGGTTCTACCTGGGCTGTAGAAGCGCTTATAAGAGTTACATCGGCTCCGGCTTCCTCAAAAGCTTGGGCTATAGCATAACCCATCTTTCCGGAACTAAAATTACCGATATATCTGACAGGATCCAAAAGTTCCCTGGTTCCACCTGCGGTTACCAAGACTTTTTGTCCTTTCATTATTTCTTTGCTACGAAAATAAGCTTCCAACTCTCTTACTATTTCTTCCGGTTCGCTCATTCGACCGTCACCTTCGGTTCCGCAAGCCTGATAGCCGGTAGCCGGCCCAATAAAACGAACTCCTCTTTGCTCCAGAATTGCTCTATTCTTTTGCGTGGCAGGATGATGATACATTGCATGGTTCATAGCCGGAGCAATAAATACCGGAGAGGTCACAGCCAGCAATACCGTAGAAAGAAAATCATCGGCTAAGCCTATGGCCATCTTGGCCATAATATTGGCGGTAGCCGGAGCTACCAATGCCACATCAGCCCACTTAGCCAATGAGATATGTTCTACATCCCAGACTTTAGGTTCCTCAAACATTTCCGTATAAACCGGCCTGGAACTTATACTTCTAAAGGTCAACGGGGTGACGAATTCAGTGGCTGAAGCTGTCATGACTACATTTACTTCAGCTCCTAGTTTACGTAGCCTGCTGGCTATTTCTACTGCTTTATAGGCGGCTATTCCGCCTGTCACTCCCAGTAGAACTCGTTTCCCTTCGAGCATTATTTATTACCTTCTTTAACTAGCTCATAAGTAATCTTACCCTCGGCTACTTCTTCCAGGGCTTTAGTTACAGGCTTAGTTTCTTTAAATTCATCGGGCTCAGCATTTTCCATTAACACCCGGGCTCTTTTGGCAGCAATGACAACTAAAGTATACTTACTGTCTATTCCTTCCATAAGAACATCTAAGGACGGTTGCTTCATTATGGTCCCTCCTTGAAAAACAAAGATTTGCGTTTGACACTACACTGTTCAGCAATAATAATGCTTTTTAACTTTTCCACTGCGGTTTGAATTTCATCGTTTTCAATTACATAGTCATAATCACTAATATTTTTCAGTTCTTGGATAGCTTTATCCAATCTCTGTCTGATTACGTCCTCCGGTTCAGTACCTCTTCCGCGAAGTCTTTCGGCAAGGGCTTCATAGGACGGGGGAACTATAAAAATAAAGACACCTTCCGGATATTGTTTTTTGACTTGTTTGGCACCTTGAATGTCTATTTCAAGTAAGATGGTTTTATTTTCCTGCAAAATTTTTTCGACATGGAATTTAGGTGTTCCGTAGTAATTACCGCAAAATTCAGCCCACTCTAAAAACTCATTTTTCTCTATCATTTTAAAAAATTCTTCCGGAGTCCGAAAATAATATTCTTTCCCCTCGGTCTCACCCGGCCGCGGTTTTCGAGTTGTGACGGACACCGAATATTCCAAGCCTGACCATTGCGCGAATAAAGCTCGGCAAAGGGTCCCTTTACCAACTCCGGCCGGTCCGGAAACTACCACTAACATCCCTTTACTGCTAGTCACCATAACCCTCCTAGTTAGTCTTCCGGATCTTCCTGAGGTGTGTCCTTGGCTGAAAGGCGGTGCGCCACTGTTTCCGGTTGAACGGCAGAAAGTATCACATGATGACTGTCACAAATAACGACTGCACGAGTGCGTCTGCCGTAAGTGGCATCAATCAGCATACCTTGGTCACGAGCTTCTTGAATAATTCTTTTAATCGGAGCAGATTCAGGACTGACAATCGCTATTATTCTATTAGCCGAGACAATATTTCCAAAGCCAATATTAATTAATTTGATATCCAAGCCATTCCCTCCTTGATTCATTTCTTGTTATTCAATATTTTGGACTTGCTCTCTGATTTTCTCCAGCTGACTTTTCCCTTCTACTACTAAATGAGAAATCACCAAGTCGTTTGCTTTAGAGCCAATTGTATTGGTTTCGCGATTCATCTCTTGAACTAAAAAATCCAGTTTACGGCCTATGGGCTGTTGTTGCTGCAAAGCTTCCACAAACTGCTCAATATGACTTTCAAGCCTTACAAGTTCCTCAGTTATCGAAGCGCGATCTGCAAACAAAGCAACCTCCATCAGCAAACGATTTTCGTCCAAGCTTGTATCAGTTAGCATTACAGCTAATCTCTGCCGTAGTTTTTCCTGGTACTCACTGACCACTAAAGGAGACCTCTGCTTTATTTGCTCGGTTAAGTCTCTCAATTCATCCAGTCTCTGCAGCAAATCTTGGGCGAGCTTTTCTCCCTCATTTTTGCGCATAGCAATTAATTGAGTCAAGGCCTCTTGAACGGCTGTTTCTATATAAGGCCAAACTGCTTCAATATCTGTTTCCTGTTCTTCCACGCTGAGAATTTCGGGAAGGGATACTAGACTATAAACATCAGTAGTATATGTAGTATCTAGAAAATTAGCTAGTTCCTTCAAAGACTTATCATACGACAGCGCTAATTCTTTGTCAACTTTGACAAATCTCTCTTTCTCTTCTGTTTCCTTGACATTAACATATACTTCGATACGTCCGCGCTGGGTTTTTTCTTGAATAATTTTACGTATTCGCTCTTCCAGAAGATTAAAATTTCTAGGTATTTTTACCATTATTTCTTGATAACGATGATTAACCGATTTTATTTCAATCGAAAAATGATAACCAAGGCCAAGCTGTTCTCCCCGGCCGAAACCTGTCATACTGTTTACCATAGCTCTCTCCTTGCGCTAACTATTATCCTTTTATTATATACGGAATTTTAAATATTTGCATCTGAAACAAACAAAAAAGCAGCCTAAGCTGCTTTAATATAACCAATTTAGAATAAAAATTACACTATAACAAGTGTTTAAGTAGCCCCAACTTTTATTTCCTATTTATTTTTAACACCTATAATTTATAATATCCTTCCATCCCAGACAGGGAGTGCGACAAAGATGATAAGAGCGCGCAAAGCTAGTCCTCCTACCAAGACTGAGACGTCTGTGGCCAAATTTAAGAAAGAAGCTTGATGGCCCTGAGCTGTCGCTGCCGTCTCTATTCGGATGCTGCTTGGTTCTGTTGTTACTGTTCGAGCAAACTGCTTATTTTTAAGATATTCCCTTCCGAATACCACCAAAGGGAGCAATAAACCTAATACTATAAAATACCCCCAAAAAACCGGCGCATATGGGCCAAATAAGGCCAAGTAAGCCGATTCTACTCCGGCAGATCCTTTGGCTCCGGAAACCATTATCCCAAAAAACATTGCTACAATTACGAGTTCGACCGCTATTATTCCCAAATGAGCCTGCCCTTCACGTATACTGCTTTGCCCTTCATTTTCTATAAAGTGAGCAATAAGTGCTGTTAGGGATAATCCTGTGGATAGGGCCGAAGCTACAAATAAAAACGGCATTAACATTGTATTCCAAAATGGAACGGCCTCAACTACTGCTACCAGCAGGCCGGTGTAAGCACATGTTGCCAACGCTAATACTGCGCCCGCCCAGGTTAAGGCGCCAGGTGCGGTTTTATTTTTAAATACTAAGTATCCTTTAATAAGTCCAACAATGATAAATGCCGATAAGATATAAACGCCCCAGGTCATGACTGAGCCAAGGTTAAACAAAAGTCTTATCAGTAGCCAAGGTTTATGCAGCCCTTGCCCTAAGTCAAATACTAATAGAATCGTGCCAAAAGCTACTATTGGCGCTGCCAGGTAATAGCCTGCTCTTTTGAGATGAGAGTTATTGCCCAGCCAGCCTTTTTCGGCGGCGAAGGATGTTAGATAGGTTCCTGCTCCAAGTCCTCCTAAAAATAAATAGATCACTATTAACCAATGCCAATGATGCATTCTTTTTTACCCCCTATGATTTTGCTACCAGGGCCCATGAAGGTCTGGTGATTTCCGGATCCGGAATTCCTTCCAATTGGCTTACTGCGCCTGGTGTTTTTCTTATTTCCGATAATTTACCAAAACTTAAAGCTCCTGTTGGGCATTTGGCTACACAGGCCGGTTTTTCTCCGTTATCCTGCCGCTGATAGCAGAAATGGCATTTATTTATCCTTCCCGTGACCGGGCTGAACTGAGGTACATGATACGGACAAGCATACATACAGTACTTGCAGCCTACACAAACGTCAGGATTATGCACCACTATACCGTCTTTATCCCGTTTTTTATAAGCCAATACCGGACATACTTGAGCACAAGCCGGTTTTTCACAGTGGTTGCAGCTATAAGACAAATAATGTTTATTATCTTCGCCGCCTGTTAGAACGCGGCGCCATTCGGTACCCTCTTCCCAGTTATTAGCCCCCTTACAGGCCATAGCACACATCTTACAGTTAATACATTTTCCTTGATCATAAAGAAATCCTATCTGGTTAGGACTCTTAGGTGCTTCCTTGCCTGTGTCCGCCTTAAGGACAGTTGGATTCATCCCTAAGCCTATGGCTAAAGTCGTTACTGCCCCAGCTTTTAAAACTTGTCTCCGGCTAAGTAATACACGCTTTTTACTCACCACCGTAATGCAGCTCTCCTTTCTTCTAGAACTAATGACATGTATAACATGTTAGATCCCCTGTATGATGGCAGGTATAACAGTATCCTTTGGGGTCAGGTTCGCTATGCATTTTGTGACAACTGTAACATTCGACATTTTCTTGGTGAGTTTCAGTTGGTTGAGTATGAGGATTGACAAAGGTACCATCCGGGGTCTCAAATACAGTACTATCTTTGGTTAGAGCAATCAGGTCTTCATAAGTTCCATGGCAGGCAAGGCAAGCACTTTGGGGAAGTCTAAGGGGTATATATTCAGGAATGTCCATAGCGCCCTGATGAGCTTCTTCAAGAGTTTCTAACGAGTGACAATTAACGCAGTCCCCGTAACCTTCCTGACCATGAACGGAGGCAGACAAATTGCTGTCAGTAAAGGACTCTACATTACGAGCGTGACATCCGGAACAGTCCAGGTCTTGTGACCACCAATCTCCTGTTGCTGATATTGCCGAGCTAGCCTCAGCTGATGCTAAACCGGCCTCAGTCGATGCTAGGGTAACCTCATTGGCCTTTGAGCATACCATAAATAACGTTACCATTAATAACAGAGTCAGTGTTGGTACGAGTATTAGTTCTTTTTTATTCTGTTTTTTCAGTTTAAACACTCCTTTTTAATTATTGAAATATAATCTGTTATTGTTATTAAAAATTAAAGAACTGGAGAGAATTCTAATTCGATTTTTACCGTAGCATCTCCAACAACCTCTAAATCTTTTTCAATGGTCACATAATCATTTTTTGAGATATACATCTTCAGATTGCCACCAGGTACTGAAAGTGTTGCTTTTCCTTGCTCGTCCGTGACAGCTCTGTGTAATCCCAAGAAGATGTAAGCATCTTTAAGAGGGGTATGATCTTCTTTACTCGTGACTTCTATTGTTACTGTATGTTCGGGTGGCTTGGCAGTATGGAAGGAGAAATTCTCCGTATTTGTCTGATGTGGGCACTCGAGTTCAGAGGTAAGGCTTTGGACAACCCATTTATGTAGTGCTTCATCAGCCGGCGCCCTAAGGTCTTGTTCCGTCCAATACATACCCTCTGTTTGTGGTAATACATTTTCCCCGAGTTTACCATCAGCAACTTGAATATTGTTATCGTCTAATATTACGAAAGGTAGACCGGCAAGAGAACAGCCGGCTAAACATTTTGCCCCTATTTTAATTTTGAATTTTTCATCTTTATTTACTGGTGAAGGTATCCCCCATACGGACAAAGATATTTGATGTGGTCTAACCTTAAAAGATAACTCGACTGAACTCTCCTCATGTAGGGTATCTTCTTTTTGCTGAGTGGGATAGACGATTTTCCAAGTATGCTCTCCGGGCATGCTCGGTGCCTGTACCATAAGCTCCACTATCTCGTTATCTGATCCGTCAGCTAATTCCAGCTCAACCTCTGTTATCTCCTCACCTTGAAAATTGATAATTTTTATTTTATCTCCTTGAAGGCTACAGGCAAAAGCACATGATATCTTAGCCTTTATTGAAATTTTACTGTTGGCATCTACCTCAGAAGGAATCGCTTCAACCAACGAAATACTCGTTTTATGCCTGTTTTCAGCTTTTTTGATTTCTTCCATTACCAGTCTCTCCTTAGTAATATTAGGTAAGCTTCAGAGAGGGTCGGAAATAATCCGACCCTCTTAAACTGTAAGCCTAAAGCCAATATTAGGACCAAGGTTCCATGGCAGCTGCATTCCTGCCGGCGACACGTCCGCAGACAATACATTCGGTTAAGTTTCCTCCTGCCTGATAGGTAAACTTGAAAACGGAGGATATTTCCCCGGCAGTGAAAAGCCTAGGAATGGGTTTACCTTCCCAATCAAGCACACGCCTTTGGGCATCAGCGTCAATACCACCCTTAGTATTAGGTCCCCCCGGATAATGTTTCATGGCATAGAATGGAGGTTTCTCTATCGGACCCATAGTAGCGGGATTTCTACCAAATTCTTTATCTTCACCGGCAGCACAGTATTCATTAAATTTGCGGATAGTTTCAGCTAGTGTTTCCGCCGTGATTAGTTCGCGGTTTTCCGGGTCAGCTTTAATCTTTGCCGCCAATTCCTCAAGTGTATCGCCCTTCAGTATCCACCCTCGGTTGATGGCATCCATATTGTCTTCGGACCAAGGTAAGAAGCTATATCCCGCAGTTGAGTTAGTTGTGCTTATCAAGGCACCGGCCTCACGCCTGTTCTCGTCGAAGATAGCCCAACTAGGAACCCGAGGATAGATCATGTTCAGCATATCGTAGCGTACGGCTTCTTTATAGAATTGATAACGATAGGGTTTTGTGCTATCAGTAATAATATCCTCAGCGGTATATCTCTTACCATAGTTGTCTACTATACAACTGTTAGGTGAAGAAGATACCCTCGACATTGCGCCCATTTTCAGACCTTTTTTCTCATAGTTTTCACCATGGGGGAAGGAAGGTTCGATACGAGAAGCAGACTTAGAAACTTTCGCCAGGGCAGCTCCTACCAAAATAGCCATTTCAATGCCGTCCCCGGTATTATATGGAGAGCCATAGAAACACCAACCCTTTACCCCTGGTCCTTCCTGGAAGGCTTTACGCATAGGTAGCGAGTACTCAAAGCCACCAGAGGTCAGCACAACTGCCCTCTTAGCTTTTACTCTTATTTCTTGTCCGTCTCTAATGGCTATACACCAATTATTTCTCCATTATCGGCTTGGATTAGCCGCTTAGCGGGAGTTTTATATAAAATTTCAATTTCCGGACGCTTGGATTTTATTCCTTCTTCAACAAGTGCCCAATGGAAAGCCTCGCCTGACGACTTGGTTAATTTTGGCTGTTCGTAAGGTTTTAAGTTACTATCCGCTTTTTGATAATCTATATAACGGCAACGTACGGTTCTTCCATATTTTGCTTCCGCAAACTTTGGAAACATCGGGAATGAAGCGTCCCCACCCGGAGCCATACCAGCGGGATCAAGTTCCGGTGCTTGGGCCATCAGAAACTTTTCAACTTCCATGATACCGTCAGCAAACATCTCTGCCATCTCGTCAGATACGTGAGGCTGTTCTCCCTCAAGTTTCCAGGGAATGTTTTTACCACACATCATAGCTTTGATATATTCAACACGAGCTGCTCTGTCCCCACTGGGGTCCGGATTGTGAAAAACGCCACCACTCATTCTGGTATTAGTAAAATGATTTTCTTCTGCCTGTTTTTCCAAAACCAATACTTTTGCTCCATTATCATGGGCTTCAATTGCAGCTGAGGCTCCTGCACCTCCCAAACCGATTACTACAACATCCGCTTCATGGTCCCATTTTTCGCCTCCGTTAGCAGGAACTGCCGCCTCTTTGTCGGTAGGCTGTGAACAACCAACTAAGAAGCCGGCGCCAAGGGCTGCACTACCGGCTAAAATACCGGTATTTTTTAAAAAGTCTCTCCGTGAAAGTCTCCTCTCTTCATTCCTCTTTTCTGCCATGTTTGAGCCTCCCTTTTTTTTGTACTCATATTTATTTAAAATTACCCTCTACTTTTTTTTCTGGCTATCCAACCCCCCGTCGTCATCTTATTAACATTAAGTCCATCCTTTTTGTCCTTTAACCTATCTCATTTGAACTTTGACTTAGGGATTCTTTTAAAACTAAATAGTCTCTAAAAATTTCCATAAAGCAAAAAACTATTTTTAGTTTAAAGAATCCCTTTTAGAACCTCTGCATTTAAAAATAGTATTAAATTAAGGATCGACTTCATGCCCAGATTAGATATCAATCTCTTAATTTAGTTTATTAATGATTTTGTGATATTATTCGCAAGAGTAAAATAAGTAAATAAGCCATCTAGTCTTTAAGATATCAACCGTTTCCGGTTTTGTTAATATATTGTATAAATGTTAAATAATTACATTATAAAAGTAAAATTTGCTTTTACTTCGCAACGTTAATCCTATCAGGAATTCCGAGGTATTTTGAGTATAAAAAAGGGGCGTATCGAAACTTTAGCTTCGATACGTCCCTTCACATATAGCCTATTCAAATATAGCTTATATAATAATTTTTAGTTAAAATCCTAGAAAATTTTCTAAGAGCGGAATTTTGCTTTGATCCTCTCGATAGCTTCTACTGTATTTTCTTTGGTATTAAATGCGGTCAAGCGGAAATAACCTTCGCCGCTGACGCCAAAGCCGGCACCCGGGGTACCTACCACATGGGCTTTTTTCATCAATTTATCAAAGAAATCCCATGAAGGCATTTTATCCGGGGTTTGCATCCAGATATAAGGGGAGTTTACTCCGCCGTATACTTTAAAACCGGCTTCTTGCAGACCCTCCCTAATAATCTTAGCATTGGCCATATAATAATCTATGGATTCTTTTATTTGTTTTTTACCCTGTTCGGAGTAGACAGCAGCGGCAGCAACCTGAACCGGGTAGGATACTCCGTTAAACTTGGTTGTTTGGCGACGTAACCACAGCCGATTGACACTATGGCTTTGGCCTTGGGAATCATAGACTACTAGTTCTTTAGGAACTACCGTGTACGCACATCTTGTACCGGTAAAAGCAGCATTTTTGGAGAAGCTCCGGAATTCCACTGCTACTTCCTTGGCACCCTCTAGTTCAAAAATACTGTGGGGAACATTGTCTTCGGTGATAAAGGCCTCATAAGCAGCATCAAACAAAATTATAGCTCTGTTTTCCCGGGCATAATCGACCCATTTTTGCAGTTCGTCTTTGGTCAGGGTCATACCGGTAGGGTTGTTCGGATAGCATAAATATATCAAGTCAACCTTGGTATTCGGAAGCTCAGGCTTTAGACCGTTTTCCTCTGTACAAGGCAAATATACTAATTTATCGAACTGGCCTTTTGCGTTAAAGGCACCGGTGCGTCCAGCCATCACATTACTATCTACATAAACCGGATAAACCGGGTCGGTTACGGCCACAATATTGTCCAAGCCAAATAATTCCTGGAAATTAGCAGTGTCCGTTTTAGCACCATCGCTAATAAAGACTTCATCAACGTCCAGCTTTACTCCCCTAGGCAGAAAATCATTCTCAATGATTTTTTGAGCCAGAAATTCGTAGCCCTGCTCCGGGCCATATCCACGGAAAGTCTCCGGGCGACCCATTTCATCCACTGCCTTATGCATTGCCTCAATCACGGCCGGTACCAGCGGACGGGTGACATCCCCTATGCCCATTCTTATAATATCTGCTTGCGGATTTTCCTCTTTAAACTGACTTACCCTGCGGGCAATTTCCGAAAAAAGATAGCTACCAGGCAGTTTTAAGTAATTCTCATTGACTAAGGCCATAGTTAATTCCTCCTTTTGGGTTTATCATTTAGTAATATAGCCTGAAAAACATAGACTGCCGACCCTGTCATCAAAACCTGATCGTCTAGTCCCCATTCAATATATAAATCACCGCCCGGGAGATGGACGGTTACTTTACGTTCACATTTTCCTTCAAGAACCGCTGCCACAACACTGGCACAAGCTCCTGTTCCGCAGGCCAAAGTAGGTCCGACTCCTCTTTCCCAAACCTTTACGGTTAGTTCGCTAGGATTATCCACTCGCACAAATTCCACATTGGTTTTCTGTGGAAAAAGCGGATGTTTCTCCAGCGCGGGTCCGAGGGCAGTAAATTCCAAGTCCTCAAAAGCAGGAGTAAATATCACACAATGAGGATTGCCCATCGATACTGCCGTAAACACTAAAGTACGACCATTAACCTGCAGCTTCTCTCCAACAACCTGCCTACCTGTTATTTTAACCGGAATTTCCTCAGGCTTTAGTTTAGGTTGGCCCATATTTACCGTAATCATTTGCGCTTCGCCTTGGTCAACAGAGAGCTTTACCGTCAAAATTCCGGCCAAGGTCTCTACTGTCATTTCCTCTTTGGGGACATAACCACTGTCGTAGACATATTTAGCAAAACAGCGAATTCCATTACCGCACATTTCCGGCTCGGAACCGTCAGCATTGAAAATCCGCATTTTGGCGTCGGCCTTGGTGGACGGAAGTATCACAATCAGCCCGTCTGCACCTACTCCAAAATGCCTGTGGCAAAGCGAACGAGCCAGCTCCGGGTAGTCCTCTAAGTCAGGTGTGGAAAGAAAACGATCTAGGCAAACAAAATCATTCCCTAGACCATGCATTTTTATTACTTCCATTAGCTTCCCCCTTCCTCAGCCGAACTCACCCTTACCAGGTTACACCTTCTTTAAAAGAATACTATGCCAAGCGATAAGGGTCAACTATTTAACAGGAAGTATACACAAATTTGCCGATTTTATTTAAATTTTAAACCCTAGACCTTCCGATAGCCAAGCCTGTTTTCCGCCGCAATTCCTTGCGGATAACTCTGGTTAAACCTATCAAAACAGTGGGACCGCCTGCTACCAACAAAATTAGCACCCATTGCCAACCAACCAATGCAGTGGTTTTAAATATGGCTTGGAGCATAGGAATATAGATAACACAAAGTTGCATAATGGTTGAAACAGCCACCGCCGCTACCAACAAAGGATTGGAAAAGAGGCCTACTTCAAAAATGCCTCTGCGCTCGGATTTACAATCAAAAACATGGAACAATTGAGAGAAGACCAAAGTGGTAAAAGCCATGGTTCTGGCTGCCAGCAAACCTACCCCGTACCAGAGACCGATAACAAAGACAAGCAAAGTTCCAACACCAATCATGGTTCCTCGAATCAGTATTTTTTTACCCAGACCCCTAGCGAAAACGCTTTCATCAGGTCGCCGGGGTTCCCTTTTCATAATATCCGGTTCACTGCCGTCCACACCTAAAGCCATGGCCGGCAAACCATCGGTAACCAAATTAACCCATAGAATTTGGATAGGCAGTAATGGAAGCGGCAGACCAACCAATGTTCCTAAAAACATAACCAGCACTTCGCCTAGGTTACAGGAAAGTAAATACCTGATAAACTTACGAATATTATCGTAAATTCCTCGTCCTTCTTCAACCGCAGCTACAATTGTTGCGAAGTTATCATCAGTGATAATCATCGAGGAGGCTTCCTTGGTCACATCAGTTCCGGTTTGCCCCATTGCCACACCTATATCGGCCTCTTTAACAGCCGGAGCGTCGTTTACCCCATCTCCGGTCATGGCTACAATTTGGCCACGCTGTTTAAAAGCTCTGACAATCCGTAATTTGTCGATCGGAGCAACCCGAGCAAAGACTGAAATATCCATGACATGTTTGGATAATTCTTCATCAGTCATTTGGTCCAATTCGCTTCCAGTGACCACATATTGATTGGGTCCTCTTAATATACCCAATTCCCGAGCAACAGCCTGGGCTGTCAATTTATGGTCTCCGGTAATCATTACCGGTTTTATCCCGGCAGCCTGACAGACTCTAATGGCTTTAGCGGCACTGGGCCGAGGCGGATCAATCATGCCCATTAGACCAACAAAAATCAGGTCCTTCTCTACTTCCCCGCCGGTCTCCCCGGGCTGCACTTCTTTTACGGCCAGAGCCAATACTCTTAAGGCTTGAGAAGCCATTTCATCATTAAAGTAAAGAATTGCTTTATGGCGTTCAGCTGTAAGCTCTTTTACCCCATCTTTGGTCAGTTCCCTGTTGCACAGATTCAAAATAACATCCGGGGCCCCTTTAGCGTAAGCCTTATAGCCTTCGCTCTTAGTTTTATAAATTACCGTCATCCTTTTCCGCTCTGACTCAAACGGAATTTCAGCCACTCTTTGCGCCTTTCTTTCCAATTCTTCGCGCCAGATCCCCGCTTTGGCTGCAGCTACGAGTAAAGCGCCTTCGGTCGGATCACCGTCAATACCCCAAAGATTGTCTTTACGTTCACTGCGAAAAAGACCTGCTATCCGAAGACCTCTCTTTGTAAGAACTGCGTTATTACATAAAGCGGCGCAGTTCAATAATTCGCGTAAAGGGCCCTTATCTTTAAACGGGTCAGCCCCATGAAAATCCCCTTTGGGGTCATAGCCATGTCCGCTCACCGTAAGCACTTGTCCGGCGCAATAAATTCGTCTTACGGTCATTTCGTTTTGCGTAAGGGTTCCTGTTTTATCAGCGCAGATAACAGTAGCACAGCCCAAAGTTTCAACCGCCGGCAATTTTCGAATCACCGCATTCCGTTTAACCATGCGCTGGACTCCTATGGCCAGGGCCACCGTCACTATTGCCGGTAAGCCTTCAGGAATAGCGGCAACCGCCAGCGAAACTCCGGCAAAAAACATTTTATATAGACTTTCTCCCTGTAGCATTCCGGTTATTACCACAACCACGCAGATTGCCAAGCATACCGTGACCAACCATTTTCCAAGCTGCGCAAGCCTGCGTTGCAGCGGTGTGTCTTCTTCCTTCGCCTCCTGGATCATGCCGGCAATTAGGCCCATTTCAGTAGCCATCCCCGTAGCAACTACTATCCCAAGCCCTCGCCCGTTGACCAAGACCGTACCCATAAAACTCATGTTCTTACGATCGGCAATCGGTGTATACTCATCTAATAATGGTTGGCTGTTTTTGGCCACAGCTTGGGATTCACCGGTTAAGGCCGATTCCTCAACCCGAATGTTAGAAGTTTTCAGCCAGCGAATATCAGCTGGTATTCGGTCACCCGCTTCTAAGAGAACTATATCCCCCGGTACCAATTCAGCCGCAGCTATCTTTAGGCCAACCCCATTACGCAAGACAGTTGCTTCCGGTGCAGTTAAGGAGCGTAAAGACTCCATAGATCTTTCCGCCTTAAATTCTTGAATAAAGCCTAGTAAAGCATTAACAAAAATTATAGCTAAAATGGTAATGGCATCGGCAATTTCTCCTAATAAACCTGATACTAAAGTAGCTACCATCAAAACCATAACCATGAAATCTTTAAACTGACCTAAAAATAAGAAAACCGGGCTA
>JAAYSI010000328.1 GCA_012524045.1 Peptococcaceae bacterium
GTCAATCACTTCGTGTTTGAACCGGACATAATCTACATTTCCGCCGACCTCCCTTAAGCGCTCTTCTGTTTTTAGTTCAGGTGTCAGGAAGAAATCATCCATGTGAAATATGTTGCACTCATATACATTGCCTATAAGTGATGCCAGTGTACTTTTCCCGGCACCACTGTTTCCATCAATGGCAACAGTGACCCTATCTTTTAATTTCATCAAGGAATCGATCCTGCAAAATACCTCAAAAAAATCATGGTATTCTGACCTTACAATACGGTACGCAGGTGAATAAGCAGCCCTGAATATCTCACTGTGACTAACTGGCGGATAGCATTTTTTCTTATAGGAACACAAATAAGCTTCCAACTCTTCCAACGGATAAGGAAGCAGTCCTTCCTTACAGCATTGTCTAAGCACATCCAGTTTTTCTTCAAAGCTCTGAATGCTTCCTTTGATCGAGTTGGCTGTACTTATAAAGAGCTTATTTACAGTATTAAGGCTGATATCATAATACTTCAAAGCTGCTAAATGCAGCCTGCAAAGATTATTGCCAATATCTTCAAAGGCATCACAGGGTATCCTTTTGTCCATACAGGAATGCTTTAAAGAACACAACTCCTCCTGCAATTTGCGTAAAATATCGTCCTCATTTTCGATTAGGTGTCCGCCGGCAAATTCATTCTGATATATCAGCTTAACAATGTCTTGAAATTGCATCTTGGGATACAAATCATACTGCTTGAGTAATAAGGCTTTTATACTCATTCTAGCTCACACTTTCTATAAGCTTTGCTTTTGACAGAGCAATAACAGCAACAGGGATAATAATAATTTGAATCACTATGCCTGGAATTGCATTGAGGAACGCACCAGCCATAAAAATCTCCCATGTAAATGCAGTTTCGTTCAGTCCATACAGGAAGAAGCTAACAATTCCCCAGACGATTCTTCCACAAACCATTGATATAATCAAAGATGCATATATGGAAACATTCTTTTTAGGGAGTAATTTGTACAGAAGACCTGTCATGAGACCATATGCAGCCAGCTCGAAAGCCATAGCTACAGCAGTTGGAAACATCGGCGGCATTCCAAACAGCATGCTCCTGAAAACAGGCAAAACAAGGCCAATGATCAAGCCATATGGCCATCCGCAAATAAAACCACAAAGCAAAATAGGAATATGCATTGGTAATAACCTACTGCCTAGACTTGGAATCTGTGCTGTTAGAAATGGAATTAAAAGTCCAAGTGCAAGAAACAATCCTGATAATACTAATCGTTTAGTTGACAATTTATTCAATAACTCCACTCCATTCTATTTAAATAGTTATTGATTGCATTGCGCAATGCGCTAACGCTTAAATTTGAGCAATGAACCTTGTTATCGGGAAGTCCGTCTAATGCATGAATGATATCTTCTTCTGAAATTTCCAATGCTTCATCTAGGGTTTTACCCTTAGCTAATACCGTCGTCATACTGGATGTTGCGATTGCCGCAGCGCAACCAAACACAAGATAGCTTATTTCACTTATCCGATTGTCTTTTACTTTAATATAAATCGTAAGATAATCTCCGCATGTAGGATCACCAAAGCTTCCTTCTGCATTAGCGTCCGGCATATTATAAGCATTTTTAGAACACATAAAATGTTTTATTACTTTTTCAGAATACATTATCAGTCACCTCTATCACTACCTGCAAAGCGCCAACTATTCCGGTGCCTGCGACAGCCTCGTCCGCATCCGTTACCTAATCCATCGCAAAGACGGTATTCCCAGCCTTCAATCAAAAGAACCTTGCCGTTCACCAGCGACTCTGCCAGTTTCTTTCTTGCCTCGACATAAATACCTTGGACGGTAGTTCGAGCGACATTCATTTGTTTTGCGCATTCCTCCTGTGTGAATCCTTCTAAGTCAATAAGTCTTATCGTTTCATACTCGTCAACCGTCATTTTTATATAATTTTTTTCATCCAAACTTGTATCAAGAGGCCCAAACCTGTTTCTTTCCGGTAAGCGGCATACTTTTCTCCATTTCATTGGTCTTGGCATAATCTTATCACCTCATTTCCAAAACAGATATAACCGGAGCGTCCTCCGGTTACCTCTGATGACCGTTATAGGTTCTCTAATTGCTTATCAATAGCTTCCAGACGCTTTTCTAATATAGCCTTTTGGTTCTGCAGTAATTCTTTTTGTGTTTTTGGAATTGCCTCATCAATTGCAAAATCCCTGCTGAACCACCTTCCAAAACCACGTCTGCAAGCAAGTCCCAGACCTAATCCGAGACCGTTCCGCTAAGAAAAATATTGATGACTTCATCAGTGGAAAGCTATCCTTACTCGATGAAATTCATCCTGGTTTTCATGGCCATGGAGGGAACTAAAATGAGGATAGCTGTGCTAAGTGGCAAGGGCGACACAGGGAAAACACTGGTGTCGGTTAATTTAGCTGCGGCTGCAAAAATATCAACGTATATTGACTGTGATGTTGAAGAACCAAATGGCTACCTGTTTTTTAAGCCCGA
>JAAYSI010000169.1 GCA_012524045.1 Peptococcaceae bacterium
AAAAAAGATTTTGATCAAGCCTTAGCCAAATACGATGTTTTAATTTCGCCCACAACTCCGACCATTGCCTATAAAGCAGGTGAAAAATCCGATTTACTCTCAATGTATTTGGGTGATGCTTATACTATTCCTATTAATTTGGCGGGTTTACCTGCAATCACCATTCCTGCGGGCTTTGTCGCTGGAATGCCTGTTGGCATGCAAATTATAGCGAAACATTTTGCCGAAGGCTTATTATATCGAGTAGCTTATACTTATGAACAAAACACTGCTTACCATAGAGAAATTCCTGCGTTCCTGAAGGAGGGAGAGTAATATGGCTTATTCGGATCGGTATGAAATGGTTTGTGGGGTTGAAACCCATGTTGAGATGGCTACTAAAACTAAAATATTCTGTGGCTGCAGTACGGAATTCGGTAAAGAACCTAATTCCCAAGTTTGTCCGGTATGTCTCGGAATGCCTGGTGCTTTGCCGGTATTAAATAGGGAAGCGGTTAATTTAGCCATTAAAGCAGGGCTGGCTTTAAATTGCGAGATTGCTGAGTTTTCTAAATTTGACCGTAAAAACTACTTTTATCCTGACGTTCCAAAAAATTTCCAGACCTCGCAATACGATCTGCCCATTTGTAAAAATGGTTGGCTGGAAATCACAGTGGATGAAAACCCAAAAAGAATAGGGATTACTCGAGCTCATCTAGAGGAAGACGCAGGGAAATTAGTGCATAGCGGTGAAACTATCACTAGTTCCAGCAGTTCCGGAGTAGATTATAACCGTTCCGGGGTTCCTTTGTTGGAAATAGTTTCTGAACCGGATATGAGGTCTATCGATGAAGTTATAGCCTATCTGGAAGAACTTGTGCAAATAATAAATTATGCTGGAATATCAGATTGCAAGATGGAACAAGGGTCAGTTCGTTTTGACGTTAACGTTTCCCTCAGGCCAATAGGAAGTAAAGAATTTGGTGTCAGAACCGAGATAAAAAACCTAAACTCCTTTAATTCGGTTCGTCGCTGTTTGGAATTCGAGGTAGAGAGACATGCCGAGTTATATGATGAAGGCCAAAGCCCCGTTCAAGAGACTAGAACCTGGGATGAGGTAAAAGGTATTACACTCTCTTTGCGGACTAAAGAAGAGGCTGAGGATTACCGTTATTTTCCCGAACCTGATTTGGTGCCTTTAGTTATTGATAAGCAGTGGGTTGAAAGAATTAAAGCAACGATGCCGGAACTCCCTGCTGCCAAAAGAAACCGCTTTCAAGCTTTGGGGCTTTCTGCCTATGACGCAGGGGTCTTGACTTCATCGAAAGCCATGGCTGATTATTTTGAACAGGCTTTAGCTAAATTTGACGATGCTAAAACTTTGGCTAATTGGGTGATGGGGGATTTGAGTGGCTTACTGAATGCGCATTCTTGTCCCATTGAGGATTCTCCGATTGCTCCGGAACAATTAGCTGACTTGTTAGGCTTACTTCAAAAAGGTGAGATTAGTGGCAAAATCGCCAAAACTGTAATTGCCGAAATGTATCAAACGAGCAAAGATGCCGCAACAATCATTAAAGAAAAAGGCCTGGCTCAAATCAGCGACGAAGAGACTTTGGGTAAAATAGTGGATGAGGTGATTGCTCAAAATCCCAAATCAGTTGCTGACTATCAATCTGGTAAGAAAAACGCCTTGGGCTTTTTGGTCGGCCAAGTAATGAAAGCGACCAAAGGACAAGCCAACCCCGGTTTGGTCAATAAATTATTAAAAGAAAAGCTCTCTTGATTTAAAATCTTGAAAGAAAACTCTCTTATAAGGATATTTAGTTAATCATCCTATAATTGTTAGGACAAATTAGTTTTTAGTGCTTAGAGATGAGAATCCATTTGTTGCATTATGATAAAATGATTCTCATCTTAGTACTAAAACGAGAATTTATAGAAAAGGCTATTTAGCAAAAAGCCGCAATTATCACGGCTTTGCAATTTTATTTGACATTGGCATACTTATTGCATTATTTTAATAGCAAATGATAGGATCACGTTAACGCATAAGCAAACAAAAAAATGTGAAATAAGTAATTTGCTCCGAGCCTATTCACCTACGGTTTTGCTATGGTGGTACGGCCTGGGTATCTAGCCCACGGGGTTGACTGGAGAAATCCACCAACCTCCCGCTTCGGAAAGGAGACAAATCTGAAGTCCTCCAAGGCACTTCTTCAGGAATCTCCATTCTGAAGAAGTGCCTTAACTTATATTAACCCGCAGGAGGATATTTGATGAAAGCAAACGTTGCAACCCTTGGCAGTAAGAAAAAACTATCAAAGTTAAAGCTCTTGTTATTAATCAGTATGCCCTTTATCTTGGCTCTGGCTGCATTAACCATAGGGAGGTATCCGGTTTCCTTAACCCATCTTTGGGCTGCCCTAACTAACGGCTTTTTATTAGCAGAAGTGGAAGTACCGGCTGCTGTACGGACCGTGATCTTTGACATTCGGATTCCTAGAATAATTGCAGCTATCTTGATCGGAATGGCCTTATCCGTTTCAGGAGCTGCCTTTCAGGGTACCTTTAGAAACCCACTTGTGTCACCCGATATCTTAGGGGTTTCTGCCGGAGCCGGCTTTGGAGCTACCTTAGCTATAATCAATTCCTGGGGAAGTCTCGGTATTGCTGCCTCAGCTTTTGGCTTTGGTTTATTAGCTGTTTGGCTTACCTATTTTCTAAGTAATAGGATTAAAAACTCCGGCGAAATAACCTTAATTATGGTTTTAGGTGGAATACTGGTTGGCACTATTTTTACTTCCCTGGTTTCTCTTATTAAATGTGTAGCGGATCCTTACGAAAAATTACCGGCGATCACTTATTGGTTAATGGGCAGCCTTAGTTCTATTCAAATGAACGATGTTTATCTAGTGATCCTGCCAATGATTATCGGTCTTATCCCGCTGTGGTTGTTGCGCTGGAAGCTAAATTTACTGGCATTTGGTGATGAAGAAGCTAAGAGTTTGGGGGTGAATACCGAAAGGTTGCGCCTGATCGTTATTTTCTGCGCGACTTTACTCACAGCTTCTGCAGTGGCCATCAGTGGGATGATCGGTTGGGTAGGTCTGGTGATTCCTCATTTCGCCAGGTCAATTGCTGGTCCCAATTACCGCAATTTACTGCCGGTAACCATATTGGTTGGCGGGTCCTTTTTACTGGTTGTCGATACCCTGGCCCGCAGCTTATTGCCTATGGAAATTCCGCTTGGTATTTTAACGTCTTTGATTGGAGCTCCATTCTTCTTATATTTATTATCTCATAGCAGGAGGGGTTGGAAATGAGTCTGGAAATAAGAAACTTATCCTTTGGTTACACTAGCGAACCTATTTTTGAAGGTGTTTCCTTAAAAGTTAAAAAAGGAGAAGTAGCCTGTCTACTCGGGCCAAATGGCGCCGGCAAAACCACACTTTTTAAAACAGTTTTAGGACTCTATAAAGCCCGGCAGGGACAAGTGTTAATTAATGGCAAGGACGTGAGCAATTGGGGTCGTCGTGATTTGGCTAAAGAAATGGGTTATGTACCACAAAATCATATCCCGCCTTTCCCGTACTCCGTTATAGACGTAGTTTTAATGGGTAGAACCGCTCATATTAATAATTACGCTGTGCCTTCAGAGCTAGACTTGCAAATTGCTCGCGAAGCGATGGAAAATGTCAATATAGCTTATTTGGAGGATAAAAACTATACCGAGATTAGCGGTGGAGAGCGTCAGCTGGTTTTAATTGCCCGCGCGCTGGCCCAGCAACCACAGATCTTAATAATGGACGAACCAACTTCTAATTTAGACTATGGGAACCAGATTAGACTGCTAAGTCATATTAAAAGATTGGCCAAACAAGGACTTAGCATAATTATGTCCACTCATTATCCAGACCACGCCCTATACTGCGCTGACAAAGCTATAATGCTCAAAGACGGTCAGATTATATGTTCAGGTACTTCGGAAGAGGTGCTTACTGAACACAATCTAAGTAAAATTTATGGGATCGATGTGCAGATAATGAACACAGTTGTTAAAAACGGAGAACAGAAAAAAATCTGTATTCCGGTCGTAGCGTAAGTTTATAACGACGGAGGGGAAAAAATGAATAGAAAAAGAATTTGGTTGATAGTTTTATTGATAGCACTGGTGGCCTTAGTAGGCTGCGCTCAACAAAATTCGTCTCCCGAAGCTGAAACTAGAGTTATCACTGATATGGCCGGCAGACAAGTCGAAATTCCGGCTGAAATTAACAAAGTTTATTCTACTTCAGCAATAGGCAGTGTTTTCCTCTATACTCTTGCTCCGGACAAGATAGCCGGTTGGAACGATGATTTAAGGGACATTGAAAAACAGTTTATCGACCCTAAATATTATGATTTGCCAAATCTTGGGCGTTGGAAAGGGTCTACTCCGACCGGAAGCATTGAAGACCTATTGAAAGCAGCTCCGGATATTATTATCAGTGTCGGCGATGTTTCACCCGAATATATCGGGGATACTGATGACATTCAAAAACAAACCGGCATTCCGGTAGTAATGCTTGACGGTAGCTTGCAGAATACAGCCGAAGCCTATAGGGTACTTGGGGATTTGATCGGTGAAACTGCTCGAGCAGAGGAACTGGCAGCTTATTGTGAACAGACTTTGGAAGAGATTAATTCTAACCTAAAAGCATTGACCGAAGAAAATAAAGTAAGGGTCTATTATGGACAGGGAATAGAAGGACTGGAAACCGAAATCAGCGGAACGGTTAATTCAGAAGCTTTTGATTTAGCCGGAGCCAAAAATGTTGCTGTTCCGGTAGGTGCCGAGGTTCGCAGGATGCAAGTGTCAATCGAGCAAATTTTAACTTGGGACCCGGAACTTATTATTATCAGTACCGACGGGGATAGATCACATGCGTTATACAATAAAATCTTGACTGACAAGGCCTGGGCTAGTATCACTGCGGTGAAAAATAAGGAAGTTTATGAAATTCCAAGCGCCCCCTATGACTGGATTAATCGGCCTCCTTCAGTGGTAAGGTTTATTGGTGTTAAATGGTTATCATCGCTGCTTTATCCGGATATTATCGACCTCAATATCCGTGAAGACATAAAAGAATTTTACTCACTCTTTTTCAACTATGAGATAACAGAAGCTGAAATTGAAGAATTACTTGCTACGGCGGAGCGTAAATAATGCCAAATAACCTTTTCCTTACCGGACGGATCAGGTCCGGCAAATCCACGCTACTTAAAGAAGTGGTTGACCCCATAAAAAACCAAACCGGTGGCTTTTTTGTCCAGAGGCTTTTTGTGGGCGGTGAATCCAGGGCTTTTAGGCTGGTTGATATCGCTGTCGAAGATTATTGGCCAAATCGGGAGGTCCAGGCCCTAGATAGTTTTGCGGACTTAATTGCGCTTAGCGGTGAAAAAAGAATGGTCTACCCTGATGTATTCCGGACGGTTGGAGTGTCGGCTTTGAAACAGGCTGCCGCCACCAAAAGACTGGTGCTAATGGACGAACTCGGTAGGCTGGAGCTAAAAGTCCCGGAGTTTATAGAGACCGTTCTTGCTACATTGGATAGAGAAATGCCGGTCCTGGGGGTTTTAAAAAAAGAATCCAACTCTTTTTTAGATCAAATAAAGGGACGCCCGGATGTGACGGTTTTAGATCTAGATGTCTGGGATAGATACAAAGTTAAAGAAAAAATTCAAGAGTTCGTAAAAGATAATTTTAAACCGGAATAGCTTGCTTTATCCCCTTTTCTGCAAGACTTCTACTGAAACACAGAGAATATATTTGACCATTTCAAAAACAGCATTATAATTAATACTATAGACAAATAAGAAAAAAATAGAAAAAGATAGTTTAAAAAGCAAAGTGGCCAAATTCATCAAACAGAAAGTGGAAGGATAAAGTGATGATTATAAAAACTCTGGTAGAAAACACTTCAATCTCGGAGAAATTCAAAAGTGAGCATGGGCTTTGCCTCTACTTGGAAACTCGTAAACACAAGCTGTTGTTTGACCTGGGAGCAAGCTATTTATTTGCTGAAAATGCCCATGTGCTGGGTCTTGATCTGTCAGAGATTGACACGGTCGTAATCTCCCACGGTCACTATGATCATGGGGGAGGCCTAAAAGCTTTTCTCAATTTAAATACCAAGGCAAAAATTTATGTAAACCGGAAGGCTTTCGGCAAATATTATGCGCTTAGTCCAGATGGAAAGAAAACAAACATAGGTTTAGATGAAAGCTTGCTTCAGAGTGATCGTTTGATTTTCACCGGAGAACACTTTGTCATAGATGACGAATTAGAATTGTTTGCGGGTGTTACCGGAACAAAACTATTATCTTCCGCTAATCGCGGCTTGCTTATGGAAGAGGCAGGTTTGCCGGTACAGGATGATTTTGATCACGAACAAAACCTTATAGTAAATCAGGACGGAAAAACTTTGCTAGTGGCCGGTTGCGCCCATAAAGGAATAATAAATATCCTTGACCGGCTGATGGAACTAAAAAATATCCAACCGAACTATGTGATCGGAGGCTTCCATTTATATAGTTATGCTGCAGATAAATACGAAGATCCAGAGCTAATCAGGGAACTTGCCCAATATCTTAAAGAATTTGATACAACTTTTTATACCTGTCATTGTACCGGAACTAAGGCTTATAACGACCTAAGAGAGATCATGGGTAAGAAAATTGAGTATTTAGCTACCGGAAGTGAATTGAAAATATAGAGGGTCTCTGAAGCTAACCTAACATTTTTGCTGACAAAAGGGCTAAATTAAAAAGAGAAAGCTGTTTTAAGAACAGAGCTTTCTCTTCTTTTATTCTATCTGTATGTATATTCTATCAGGAATTATTTTACCGTATTTTTTATTTAGTTTCCGTCCAAATAATTTAATCTGCAAAGAATTTAAGCCGAAGATAGTTTAAAATCATTTGTTTTATGATAGACTAAAAAGATAAAAAGCTTCCTTTAAAATTAAAATAGCCCACCTATATAGAGTTAGGAGAAAGGACTATGAACCCGATAAATATTCTTTTGCTGCTAATTTATGGCTTTGCCATGATTACCATGGGGATTTTTGCGCTGAATCAGAAGGACAGCAAGATAGTTAATGTCAGTATAATTAAATCTCTAAAATATTTGGGTCTTTTTGGCATCACGCATGGGCTTAGTGAATGGATTTCAATGATCCTTCAATTAAAATTGTTTGTAGCCTATGAATTATATATAAGTAATTTTAACCTAATTCTTAAAGCCGCCTCTTTTGCTTTTTTGTTGCACTTTGGTTTGGACATTTTAATGCTTAGGGATAGGTATAGAAAATTCATTCTAAAAATCCCGACAGTCGCCTTTATCTTATTTTTAGTTGGATATTTCTATTTCAACATTAAATGTGGATGCGATTATAATTTGAATAATCCGATGTATACCACAATAACTATGCGTTACTTGCTCGGTTTTTTTAGTTGCATGATAACAGCTGTGGGCTTGTATAAAAATGCCTCATTAAGTTAGAAGGAAAAAGTCTGAGGAAATTGCGAAAAGATATACAAAATTGTCTTGGGTTTTTATTGTCTACGGCATCTTGGAAGGCCTAATAGTTGCGAAGGTTGATTTTTTCCCGGCCAATGTCATTAACAGAGATTTCTTTGTGGAATATTTTAAGTTTTCTCCGTTATTTATTAAAGCTTTTGTTGGCTTCGTGATTTATTATTTGCTTATTAAGGTTATCGATACCTTCAGTTGGGAACAGGAAGAGGCCATGAAGCGTTTGGAAAAACAGAGGATTGCCAACGATGAAAGAAGGAAGCTGGGTCTAGAACTTCACGATAGCATTATTCAGGATTTATATGCTACCGGGCTTAAACTTAATTATTTATCTATGAATTGCCAAGGCAATCAACAGGATAACCCAGAAAAAGAGAAATGCCAGAAACTAATGAATGAAATCAAACAGGATTTAAATAATTCCATT
>JAAYSI010000170.1 GCA_012524045.1 Peptococcaceae bacterium
CTTACATAATCAAAATTGCACCAGAGAAGAGGCTGAACAATTAGTTGAGCTTTTACGAGGAAAGTTGGTTCATGTAAACCTTATTCCCGTAAATCCTGTCCAAGGTAGTAGGGTTCGTAGAGTTAAGAAAGAGAGAATGGCTATGTTTAAGAGGATATTGGAAACAGGAAAGATACCTGTTTCGATCCGCGAAGAAAAAGGAACAGATATCGAAGCGGCTTGCGGTCAACTTAGAAATCGTATGGAGCGTGAAGGGTATGAATCTGTTAACCAAAATTGAATTGGTTGCAGAGTTTCTTATAACTTTCTTATTTAAAAAATCGACAGGACCTATCCAACCGGTTCAAGTCGCCCGTGAATTGATCAAATCCATGTTAAAAAATAAGCAAGTTAGCATTTCGCATGTCTATGTGCCGAATGTTTACAGGGTCGATGTAAGCCCGGAGGACTATTCAATTCTTGAAAGTTTTGGGGAGACATTTCTTATAGAATTGGCTAAATATGTATACGACGAAGGTTCAAAGCAAGGTTACACTTTTTTAACCCGACCAGTGGTCGAGTTAAAGCCTGAACCTAATATAGAGGCTGGAAATGTACTAATTAAGGTAGAATTTAACGATTCTATTGTCGCCAATTGGCAAATTGAAGAAGATAAGGAATATAAAGATACTGAGGAGTTGGAAAAAACTACGGTTTTGGTGGACAGTGTAAAAATGTTGAATTTTACTGAGAAAAAGTCCGGGAGGAAAAAAAGGGCTTATCTCGAAATAATTAAAGGTGATTTAGAAGGAAAAATTTTCTATATAGATAATGAGGAAGCCCTTATTGGACGTACCGAAGAATGTGATGTTGAGGTTAATGATCTAGAAGTTTCCCGGCGCCATTTCCGTTTATTTGTTGAAAACAATAGGTGGTTTGTCCAGGATCTGGGAAGTACCAATGGCACTTACGTAAATAAGCTTAGAGTTGATAGATATATAGTTAATCCTGGGGATAAAATCAAAGTTGGCCAGACTCTATTTAGATTTAATGTTGAGAAGTAAAGCGGTGGTTTCTTATGCAATATCTTGCGGTTTTTGGCAGATTTCTATTTGTTGCTCTAATCTATTTGTTTCTACTTCGTATTCTTACAGTGATGCTGGCAGATTTGCGTTCTAAAGGAATATTGCCTAAGACCGAGTCTGATTTTGGCTGCCTCGAAGTGCTAAATGGTTCCGGCATGCTGGCAAAGGGGCGAAAAATAAGGGTTGACTCCCAAGGTTTAACCATCGGCAGGGGGCAGTATAACGATATAATTATTCCGGATCATTATTGTTCATTACAACATGCCGAGCTTAAGTATAGTAAAGGAATTACGACAATTGAGGATCTTGGCAGTACAAACGGTACTTGGGTGAATGGGGAGAGAATTGATACACAGGTACAACTAGTTCCTAATGATTTTATTAAGATTGGCAGTGTTACTTTTCTTTATTCGAGGTGGAGAGATGAAAACAATTAGTATCTATGAAACAGGTTGTGTAAGAAGGAACAACGAAGATTCTTATTTGATTTTGCCCGAGTATGATTTGTACGCCGTTGCTGATGGCATGGGTGGACATAATGCCGGTGAAGTAGCTTCGAGACTGGCGGTTGAGGGTTTAAAAGAGAAAGCCAAAGCTTTGATTGGTATAGATAACCAACATGTTCAAGAGTGGATGATTGAGGCTATTGATCAAACAAATAAAGAAATATTTGAGGCCTCCTTCAATTCACTGGAGACGCAGGGTATGGGTACGACTTTGACTGCTTTGCTAATCAAGGATAATAAAGCCGTAATCGGGCATGTGGGTGATAGCCGGATTTATCTCTGGCGGAACTCAACACTGCGCCTTTTGTCTGAAGACCATTCCATGGTCAATGAACTAATCCGGCTAGGTCAATTGACTGCGGAAAAAGCTAAAAATCATCCCCATAGAAATGTACTGTCCCGTGCTTTGGGCGTGGAAAAGACAATTACTGTTGATTGTTTTCAACTGGAAATACAAAAACGAGATGTTTTTCTATTATGTACCGATGGGTTTTCCAATATGCTTGAGATGGAAGAGATGGCTGCAGAGTTTGCCAATTCTGGAACATGGGAAGATAGAATGGCCAGACTCCAAAAATTGGTTTTAGAACGTGGAGCTCCGGATAATTTTACGGCAGTATGCTGTATTCTAGACGGTGAGGAAGATGGTTTATAGTATTACCCTTCGTTTTCTGACCTTAGCAATACTGTGGACGGGTCTTGGAGTATTAAAACTTGAAAATATGCTTAACGGCCAGTTCTTTTGGCAGGCCGCGGCATTTTCAGTGCTAGTGTTCATCGGGATCTTCATTGAATATTTTTTTGGCTATACCGGTGATAAAAATTTACTTCCGGTTGTTCAAACAATTATGGCAATCGGCCTGGTTTTTTTAGTGCGGGTTAACCCTGCTTTAGCTGAGGACCAGTTTGTATGGGCAAATATTGGCTTAGTTCTATATTATTTTATAGTGTTTGGACTTAGGGATTATCGTAAATTGGAAGAGTATCAATATTTATGGGGGCTTGCGGCTTTAATTTTGCTCATTGTCACTTTGATTTTTGGGGTTACTATTCATGGGGCCACAAGTTGGTTACGGATTGGCCATCTCAGCTTTCAGACCGAGGAACTGGTAAAGGTTGTTTTGCTGCTTTTTATGGCTTCTTACTTGGATAATAACAAAGAACTTCTGCGTATTGGCACTGCCCAGGTGGGTAGATTTTCTTTGCCTGATAAAAAAACCTTAGGTCCTTTTGCTTTAATAGGGGTCTTCGTGCTGGGTTTACTCGCTGCGCAAAAAAGCTTAGGCACTGCTTTAGTTTTTTTCCTATTGATAATTTTTATTCTTTATATGGTGACGGAAAGACCCCTATATCTGGTGATTTCTGTTCCGGTTATGCTCCTAACCGGAATTGTTGGGTATTTATTGTTCGGTCATGTAAGGCTTAGGATCGCTACTTGGTTGAACCCCTGGGTGGATTCTACCGGCGGAGGTTTTCAAATTTCGCAGTCCATCTTTGCTATTAGTGGCGGTAGAATTCTGGGAACCGGTTTGGGTAACGGTATAGGAGCTTATCAGATTCCCCATGCCGACACAGACTTTATTTTTGCGGTTATAGCCGAAGAATTGGGCTTTTTGGGAGCAATGGCTGTTATCTGTTTATTTATAGTGCTGGTAATGCGCTCCTTTACCGTAAGTGTAAGAGCAACAGATAGGTTTGGCCAGATTTTGGCTGCGGGTATTGGTACACTGATAGGAGTTGAAGCTCTGATTATTTTGGCGGGTGTAACCAAAATGCTTCCTTTGACTGGTTTGCCGCTACCTTGGGTGAGTTACGGAGGCAGCTCTATGCTGGTACACTTCATGTTATTAGGACTTTTGGCCAATATATCCCATTCTTCATCCTTAACTTTCCGCGATGCCCCTATTCAGAGACGCATTGGTGGTGTGTTAGGATGAGCGGTGTAAGAAGAGTTGCTTTGATAATGGTTTTTAGCTTTGTTTTTCTTAGTTTGGGCCTGGTTTATTGGCAAGTGGTCAAAGCTGATACTATGTTAGATCATCCTGCGAACCGAAGGGCGGTATTTTTGCAGGAGCGGATAACCCGAGGTACCATTTTTGACCGCAATGGGGTAGTTTTGGCTCAAACTAAGGTGATAGAAGACCGAAAAGTTAGAGTATATCCTCAGAGAGAGATGTTTCAACCTTTATTAGGGTATGCGACAGTAAAATACGGTTCAGCCGGGTTAGAAGCTGCCAAAGCTGAAACTCTACTTGGTTTTAACGATATATCGTTTATCCACCGACTTCAGAATGTTTTTGAATTAGACAGGCAGGGAAACGATATTGTTTTGACACTCGATTATGGTTTGCAAAAAGTTGCCTACGAGGGCTTAAAAGGTAAAGAGGGAGCGGTTGTTGCTTTAAATCCGCAAAATGGTGATGTCTTAGCTCTGGTGAGTCAACCGAGCTTTGACGCCAATACTCTGGAGAAAGAATGGACGAAAATAATAAATAGCCAAGGCAGCCCTTTACTTAATCATGCTTTTGCCCAGTTTCCACCGGGCTCCATTATGAAAATAGTGACTTCTGCGGCATTATTTCATGCCGGTTTGGATACGACTGAACTTTATAGCTGTCAAGGCTCAGTTATCATTAATGGTCAAACCATAACCGAGCAGAATCATAAAGTTCATGGCTGGGTTAATTACGATCTTGCTATGGCCTATTCCTGTAATACCTATTTTGCCGAACATGGCTTGGAAGCAGGGTTGCAAAGCTTTATTGAATCTGCTGCTGCTTTTGGTTTTGGCAAACAAATACCCTTTGAATTATATGTACCGATCAGTTCCCTTAAAAATGGAGAACCTATCCCCAGTCATTTAGATCCAAATCTCTTTGCTGCAAGCACTTTTGGTCAAGGGCAAGTTATGATTAGCCCGTTTCATGTAGCATTGATTACGGCCGGAGTGGCTAATAACGGGAAAATAATGACTCCAAAATTGATTGACAGAGTGCTTGATTCCAAGCAAAATATTATATATGAAAGTACTCCGGAAGTTTGGCTGACACCTTTGTCAGAGGCAGAAGCTGCAAAAGTTAAGAATGGAATGATTTTGGCGGTGAATCAAGGAACTGCTTCCCCTGGGACGATTCCCGGCGTTCAAATAGCTGCAAAGACTGGCTCTGCAGAGCCTGGGGGAAATAGAAAGACTCATGCCTGGTATGTAGCCTTTGCGCCTGCTGAAGACCCTGTGATAGCAGTGGCGGTACTAGTTGAACATGGCGGCGCAGGGGGAGAAGCTGCAGCCCCAATCGCTAAGGCAGTGATTGAGAAAGCTTTGAAAATGAAAGAAGGTATGTAGTAGTGAACAAGATGTATGGAGAAAGGTACGAGATAGGGGATAAAATTGGAGCAGGTGGAATGGCAATAGTCTATAAAGCTAAAGATACCTTGCTCAACAGAACGGTGGCAATTAAGGTTCTCAGAGAACAATTTGTGTCCGATGAGGCCTTTATTCGGCGTTTTCGGCGGGAGGCTCAATCCGCAGCAAGTTTGTCCCACCAGAATATTGTATCGATTTATGATGTTG
This sequence comes from Peptococcaceae bacterium, assembly GCA_012524045.1. Classification (GTDB taxonomy): domain Bacteria; phylum Bacillota; class Desulfitobacteriia; order Desulfitobacteriales; family Syntrophobotulaceae; genus JAAYSI01. The sequence continues at coordinate 5,142 of JAAYSI010000170.1, forward strand.
GCAAGGACGGCAATGAAGAGTACATTGTAATGGAATATGTCAAAGGCCAGACCTTAAAAGAGATAA
>JAAYSI010000171.1 GCA_012524045.1 Peptococcaceae bacterium
TATAAGTTAATAACTACCTGGTGACTATACCGGAGGGGTACCACCCGTTCCCATCTCGAACACGGAAGTTAAGACCTCCAGGGCCGAAGATACTGCTATGCGGGAAAATAGGACGTTGCCAGGTAACACAGAACAGACACTTCAAAGGAAGTGTCTGTTTTTCAACTAAGAGCGAATAAACAGAATAAAGGAATATTAGCTCGATTGCAATTTATTTATGATGATATAGATAAAAGTTATGGACAGGGTCGCAACTAAATGTTATGCTACGAAAGTAATAAGAAAAAACCGGGAGGATTATTATGGACCATAATATTGTCGGAATTGTAAACGGCCAGCCTTTGTCAATGAGTGAATTTGACAGACAAAAACAAATTTTAAAGGAAAGCTATGCCCAACAGTACCTGGAATGGAATGAAGAGCAAATGAGTACCTTGCTGTTAGATCACTTGATTGGTCAAACGTTAATGATGCAGGAAGCAGAAAAAGAAGGATTTGTACCGAGCTCAGAAACTATTGACGAAAAAATAAATGATCTTAAGTCGCAGTTTCCTACGGAAGAGAATTTTCATCAGGCCTTAGCAAGCCAAAACTTGACACTGGAACAACTTCGCTCCGATATAAGCCAGGAAGTCAGTATTAATGGATATTTGGGAAAAATGATTCCTAAAGAAGAAATTACTGCTACTGAAGAAGAAATTTTTTCACTTTATCAGCAATATAAGGTGAATGTCGGAGGCCGTATGCCTACGCTGGAAGAAATAAAACCTCAATTAGAAAGAATGATTGTTCAGCAGAAGGCTGCCCAGGCTATAAATAGGGTTGTGGAAAAACTAAAAGCCCAAAGTGAGATAGAACTATTTATTTAAAGTCATTTGATTGAACTCGCTAGCTTTCAGTAGGCTAAAGATTCAGAAATAAGGCACTGCTATTTGAAGTGGTGTCTTTTTGTTTGAATAGGCTTAAAGAAAAAAAGTACCCGATAACATTATCGGGTAAAAGAGGGGTTAGATAATATTGAGGAGGAGTAGATGAGAATGTTACCAGTGTTATACACTGGTATCAATAAATTACAACTCCACATACTTATTTTACAATAATTTTTAACAATTGGCCAGACCAATTCAAAAAGTTTGAAAATTTGGGTTTTTGTCTTATGTTGTTTTCTTAAAAATTTGAGTGTAGAATTTGATTATAATGGTTTTAATAAATATATCTACGAAAGTAGTATTTAATACTAATCCAAAATAGGCTTAGGGAGTGTATTATTTGTCAAAAGCTTATCGCATTCATATAAATGGAATAGTTCAAGGTGTTGGATTTAGGCCTTTTGTGTATAGGCTGGCTAAAGAATTGGATTTACGCGGATGGGTAAAAAATTTAAGCGATGGGGTAGAAATCCATATTGAGGGAGAAAATGTAGAGTTATTTTGTCGGAGACTTTTAAATGAGAAACCTCCCCTTGCCTGTATATATTCAATTGAAAAAACATTGACACCAGAAAAACAATATTCCAGCTTTACTATCGTAGAAAGTCAAAGGATAAATACGAATAATGTAAATATCTCTCCCGACATAGCTACATGTAACGATTGTTTGCGGGAACTTTTTGATCCTGCTGATAGTAGATATTTATATCCGTTTATAAATTGTACAAACTGTGGTCCCCGTTATACTATTATTTTTGATCGACCTTACGATCGCTGTAACACCACCATGAAAAACTATATCATGTGTAAGGAATGTAAAATTCAATACAATGATCCCGAAGACAGGAGATTTCATGCCCAACCTGTCGCTTGTTTTAAGTGTGGCCCTCATTTAGAACTATTAAACCATAAAAGACAAAAACTAAAGAATTGTTTTAGTGTTATTAATTTTATTGAACAGGGTGCTATAGTTGCTGTAAAAGGTCTCGGGGGCTTTCATTTGGTTTGTAATGCCTACGACGAAAGGGCAGTAAAAAAACTGAGAATGTTAAAAGAACGTGGCTCGAAACCATTTGCTCTAATGGTTAAAAATCTTGAAACCGCCGCTACCGAAGTTATAATTGATAAACTGGAATCCGAGGTTTTGTCAAGCCCTTCCGCACCAATTGTACTCCTTCAGCGAAGAAATGATAAAAACAGTAAAATTGCCAAAGATGTTGCCCCGGGTTTACACACATTAGGTATAATGCTGCCATATACACCGGTTCACCATCTGTTGTTTCAAGGAAAGTATGATTTCTTGGTAATGACAAGTGCAAATTTAAGTGGAATGCCGTTAATATACAAAAATAATGATGCCCTTGAGCAGCTTCACAATATTGTGGACTATTTTCTATTGCATGATAGAGATATTTATCACCCTTGTGATGATTCAGTAGTGCAAATTATCGGAGGACAAGTTTGCTTTCACCGAAGGGCAAGAGGTTATGTTCCAGTTCCAATATTTGTAAAGGAGGAATTTACTCAACCGCTAGCCGGTTTAGGAGGAGAAATGAAAAATGCTTTTTGCCTCGCCTTCGAAAATAAGGCTTATGTAAGTCAGTATATTGGAGATATGCACGGATATGAGAATTACGAACGATTTAAACAAGAGTATTACTCATTTCAGCAAGTAGTCAATATTTACCCCGAAATAATAGCTTATGACTTACATCCTGATTATACGACTACAAGATTTGCTCAGAGTATGGATCTTCCTAAATATCCTATACAACATCATCATGCTCATCTTGTTAGTGTAATGAGTGAATATGGACTGAATTCTGATTTACTCGGGGTAATTTGCGACGGTACTGGATATGGCTTAGATGGAAAAACATGGGGATTCGAATTTATGGTCGGAAATGCGCAGGGCTTTGTCAGAAAAGCGCACCTTGAATATATGCCATTGCCGGGAGGCGATGCAGGAGTGAAGCATCCTGTTAGAATTGCTTACGCTTATCTTAAAAAGGCCCTAACTGAATCAGAGTGGGAGCAGACAAAAAGTTTATGGCAAATATTGACTACTTTTGAAAAGAACATTTTAGAAGCCCAACTTAAGAATAATTTCAAGATTTTTTATACATCAAGTGCTGGTCGGCTATTTGATGTAGTAAGTGGAATTTTAGGTATTTGTACAAAAGTAACCTATGAAGGACAAGCGGCAATAGAACTTGAAAGTAGGGCTGCTTTATGGCAGGAAAATCAACTTATAAAGAAAGTTGACTTGGCTGCAGAGCGGAGGTTACTAGAAACAAAGCGAATATTAGCGACTCAACTGACTTATGATACGAATAATTATAAGAAACGAATAATTGAGTTATATAATAAAGTTGTTAAAGAATATTCTGAAGAACTGTTTCCAATATTATTAGACATGGAAAAAGATATAATTTTATTAAGGATAGATCGTTTATTATATGAGATTGTTAGAAGATTAATTTCTTGTTCAGATATCGGTGAAATAGCATATCGATTCCATTATTCCTTAGCTCTTTCTATATTGGAAACAGCAATGATTATTGGCATTATAGAAAATAAGTTAGTAGTTGGTGGTGGAGTATTTCAAAATAAACTACTTACTGAAATCCTAATTACACTGGCTCAAAAGATTGGAGTAAGTATTGTTTATCCAACAAAACTCCCTATCGGTGACGGTGGGATTGCGTTCGGGCAAGCTGTAATTATCAATAACTGCAATTTTTCTAAGGATTAGTTTGAGTATAAAGCAATATCAAAAAATCTCTATTTTTGATTGTATTACCGATTCATGATAAAATTAATAAGTTCGATCGATTAAAATATTAACTTTTAATAACAAAAATATATTATTTATGGAGGAAACGCTTGTGGCTGGTCATTCAAAATGGGCAAATATAAAACATAAAAAAGCTAAGACAGATGCTATTAAAGGAAGAATTTTTACAAAGTTAGCCAGGGAGATCATTGTAGCTGCCCGTACAGGCGGGGCTGATCCCAGCGCGAATTTCCGCTTGAAGATAGCTATAGAAAATGCAAAATCTGCGAATATGCCTAATGATAATATCCAACGTGCTATCCAAAAAGGTGCCGGTGCCGGAGAAGGAACAAGTTATGAAGAACTTCGGTATGAAGGTTATGGTCCGGGTGGAGTAGCAATCATGGTTGATATCATGACGGATAATAGGAATAGAACTGCTTCAGAGATGAGATATATTTTTTCGAAAAACGGTGGAAACCTAGGAGATACAGGTAGCGTTGGTTGGATGTTTACTGAAAAAGGACATATTGAGGTTTCTAAAGAAGGACTAAAGATGACTGAAGATGACTTTATGCTTGTGGCTTTGGAAGCAGGCGCAGACGACTTAGAGGTTCAAGAAGAAATTTATGAAATTTATACAGAGCCTGGATCTATGGAAAAAGTTAGACAAGATCTTTTAGATCAGAGTATCCCGATAATAAATGCGTCAATTAATTTAATTCCCAATAATACAGTAGAAATTTCCGACATTGATCAAGCGAAGAAAGTCATTAAATTAATTGATTCTTTGGAAAGCCATGATGATGTTCAAAAGGTATATACAAATTTCGAATTAAGTGATTCCTTATCAGAGGATGACTTTTAGAATATCTGCTTGGAGTATTTTCATTAGATGAATTCTTTAAAAGGGAGAAAAAGGATGTTAATTCTTGGTATAGACCCTGGTACAGCTATAATGGGATATGGTCTAATTAAAAAAGAGGGTTATCGTTTAATACCAATTACTTATTCATGTTGGCGAACTTCCTCGGATGTTCCAATGCCTCAAAGATTAAAAAAATTATACAGGTGTATGAATGAACTAATGCACAAATATTCTCCCGATGTCATGGCTATTGAGGAATTATTTTTTAATAGAAATACAACAACGGCTTTGGCGGTTGGTCAGGCTAGAGGTATCGCTCTTTTAAGCGCAGCTGAAAATGATATTAGAGTTTTTGAGTATACACCATTACAGGTTAAACAAGCTGTTGTGGGTTATGGTAAAGCTGATAAAAAACAGGTACAGTTTATGGTTAAATCTCTACTTTCGTTAAAAGAAGATCCTAAACCTGATGATACTGCAGACGCACTCGCGATAGCAATTTGTCATGCTTATAGCATGGGTCAATCGTATGGAGGCCTGAGAAAATGATAGCTATGTTGAAAGGAATTGTTTGGGGCATTGATTCTGAGAGAATAATTTTGGACGTTAACGGGGTAGGTTATCAATTATATGTTCCTTTAGGGTGCTTAAAAGACCTTTGTCAAGGGGAAAAAAGAACCTTTCATACCTATTTGATTGTTAGGGAAGATGATATGACCCTATACGGCTTTAATAATCCAGATGAAAAAAAATTGTTTACCTTATTACTGGGAGTAAAAGGAATTGGCCCCAAAGCAGCTCTTTCTGTTTTGTCTACGTTTTCACCCAACCAGGTTAAACAAGCCATTTTGGCGGAGGATGTATCTTTTTTAACAATAATACCAGGAATAGGCGGAAAGACTGCAAAAAGATTGATTCTTGAACTTAAAGAAAAAATTGCCGATCAAGAGTTTTTAGGTGAAGATGTCGAGGACGTAAAACCTTACCTACCATTTAATAGCGAAACACTTGAAATATTGGTTAATTTAGGGTTTTCTAGACAGGAAGCTCGTAATGCTTTAAACAAAATTTCTCTTGATCATTGCGAAACCGTTGAAAAGCAAATCAAAGAAGCTTTAAAGATTTTAGCTAGGGATAAATAAAATGGAAATTATTGAGGGGAAAAATATTGGAAAGAATTGTTACTTCCGACGAAAGACCTGAAGATAGAGATGAAGGATTAAGGCCCAAAAGACTTAGGGATTATATAGGGCAGGAGCGAATTAAAGAAAATCTTACTGTCTTTATTAGGGCTGCCCAAGAAAGAGGTGAATCTCTTGACCATGTTCTTCTATACGGCCCACCCGGATTAGGTAAGACAACGCTAGCAAATATAATAGCATCAGAGATGGGGGTTAACATTAGAACAACTTCGGGTCCTGCAATTGAAAGGCCGGGAGATTTGGCAGCACTATTAACTTCATTGGAGTCTGGGGATGTTCTGTTTATAGACGAGATTCATAGATTGAGTAGGACTGCAGAAGAGATTCTTTATTCTGCAATGGAGGACAATTGTTTGGATATAGTTATTGGAAAAGGACCTGGTGCAAGATCCATCAGACTTTCTCTATCTCCTTTTACGTTAATTGGGGCCACTACTAGGGCAGGTCAGCTTACCTCTCCATTAAGAGATAGGTTTGGCGTAATGAGCCGGCTTGAATTTTATACCACGGAAGAGCTTGTTCAGATTGTCACTCGTACTGCAAATATACTGGGAGTTAAGTTATCTGCAAGTGGAGCTGAAGAAGTTGCAAAAAGGTCTAGGGGTACGCCACGTGTGGCTAATCGTTTGCTCAAGAGGGTAAGGGATTTTGCTCAGTTTTGGGGTAAGGAAATTATAGATTATGAAGTCGCGTCCAAGGCTTTAGATAAGCTGGAAGTTGACAGAATTGGCTTAGACAGTTTAGATAAAAAGGTTTTACTGGCACTAATTAATAAGTTTGACGGTGGCCCAGTCGGTTTAGAGACCCTTGCGGCAACGGTTGGTGAGGAGGCAGAAACTTTAGAAGATGTGGTAGAGCCTTATTTGCTTCAAAAAGGGTTTTTACAACGGACTCCTAGGGGTCGCGTGATAACAGCTTTAGGTTATAAACATTTTGGGTATTCTTTACCATCAAATTATCAGCAGCAGACTTTTATGGAAAATAATTGAATATATCGAAATCTTTATGGGCAATCTGTTTAATGAGACATTTATAAGGCCTTTACGAGGAGTTAAAATATGGTTCTTATTAAACAGATAGTCCTCTTATTTGCTTTAAGCCTATGTTTCTTATTACATCCCTGTAATTATTGCATTGCCGAAGATATTAATGTTGAATTAGTGTGGCAATTTCCGAATCCGTCATGGCTTGAAATAGAAGTTAGACAAGGTGTTTATAATTTAACTTTTAATAATAATGAAAGGCTTAACCTTAAAAAGAATGAAAGATTCATTCTTGGTCAAAGCAGCCTTGTTAGTTTCCTGGTAAAAGACAATGTATTGTATATTATTAGTAACCCTAATATAATCTTGATAGCTTCCGAGGGTGGTGCTTTTAGAGTTAGGGAGCCGCAAAAAGAATGGCTAAGTTACAGTGGGAATCTAACTGCCATAAAAAATAAGAGAACTTGGAAACTTATAAATAGTCTAGACCAAGAAGAATATTTAAAGGGAGTAGTTCCTATTGAGATGAGCAATGCTTGGGCTGAACAAGGTTTTGAGGCATTAAAGGCTCAGGCAGTTGCAGCGCGAACATATTTATTAAAGAATTTGGATTCTAATAAAAAAATTACCGATTCACCTAATATCCATCAGGCTTACTTAGGAAAGACGGTGGAAGGGGAAGCCAGTAAAGCAGTAGAGGCAACAAGCGGAGAAATTTTGGTAGATATTTTTACGAAGGAACCTATTTCAGTATTTTATTCCTCTCACAATGGTGGATTTTCGGAAGAAACCCAGAACGTGTGGCTGAATCATGATCCGCATTATACTTCGGAGCCAGACCCATTTACTAAGGGCACAGGTGGATTTATTGATAAATGGAGATTTATTATTGCGGCCGATACACTCGGCCAATGTTTTGGTTTAGCACCGATAAAAAGTATCAACTTAAAGAGACATCCATCTGGAAGGGTATATGAGGTATTGTTAATAGATTGGCTCAATAATCAAAGAATAGTTTCAGGCGGGGATTTTGTGCAAAAATTTTACCCCCACAATAAGCCGTTATCTGAACGTTCCTTTTTAGGAAGATTATTTTCTGTAGATTATATAGTACCTAAAGCTTCAAGAAGAGAATATAATATGCCATTCTACGCTAATGAAATTATCTATAAAAATGTTAATGTTTATGGACCTGTCTTAGCACTTTTTAGAAATTCCAGAGGGGATTTAGCTAATAGACCCAGGAATTTCGGGATTTACGTTTTTAATGGGAAAGGATGGGGACATGGAGTAGGAATGTCTCAATGGGGGGCTTATAATATGGCAAAGCAGGGTTACTCGTATGAGCAAATATTATACTATTATTACAAAAATTCAGTTATTGCTAAGAGGTAATATAGTAAATTGAGGAGAATTTTAAAGGAGAAAAGATTAATGAAATTAGAAGATTTTGATTATGATCTCCCCAAGGAATTGATAGCCCAAAACCCGGTTGAGCCCCGGGATTCATCTAGGTTGATGGTAGTAAACAGAAGTAAAAAAACAGTTGTCCATTCCCGATTTAACCAGCTTATAGAGTTTCTTAAGCCTGGAGATGTTTTAGTTCTAAATAAGACTAAGGTGTTACCAGCTAGAATTATAGGGCAAAAAGAACAAACGAATGCTCGTATAGAAATTTTGCTTTTAAGAAGAATAAGTCAAGATGTGTGGGAGATATTAGTAAAACCTGCTAGACGATTAAAAATCGGCCAGAAAGTCATTTTTGGAGAAGGTCTCCTGGTAGGAGAACTGGTATCTGCTTTGGAGAATGGTAATCGTATTATGCAGTTTTATTACGAAGGTTTATTTGAACAGGTTTTAGATAGGCTTGGAGAAATGCCTCTTCCACCTTATATTACTTCGGAACTCAAGGATAAAGATAGATATCAAACGGTTTATGCTCAAGAAATTGGTTCTGCTGCTGCGCCAACCGCAGGGCTGCATTTCACGGAAGAATTGTTAGACAAAATTAATAAACATGGCGTAGATGTATTAAGTGTCGTTCTGCATGTAGGGTTAGGAACTTTTAGACCTGTAAAGACCGAAAATATTGAAAATCACCAAATGCATTCAGAATACTTTTTTATTGATCAAGAGACAGCTGATAAAATTAATCGCGCCAAAAAGGAAGGTAGAAGAATTATTGCGGTTGGTACAACAGTTGTCAGGACGCTGGAATCGGCGGCTAATTTAAGTTCTGAGAACGAAATAACTCCTATGGGAGGGTGGACTGATATTTTTATTTATCCAGGTTATAAATTTAAAATTATTGATGCTCTTATTACCAATTTTCATTTTCCTAGATCAACCTTAATTATGTTGGTTAGTGCTTTTGCTGGGAGAGAATTGATTTTTAAAGCCTATGATATCGCGATTAAAGAAGGCTATCGCTTTTTTAGCTTTGGGGATGCAATGTTAATAAAATAGCTAGTTAATACAGCCAATGCTTTTAGGAGATAGAGGAGGCAATGATTTGGCAACTGTAAATTTGGAGATAATAGCAAGAGATACTAAAACAAGGGCGCGTTTAGGAAAACTGCACACTCCCCATGGTGTCATTGAAACACCAGTTTTTATGCCAGTGGGAACACAGGCTACTGTAAAAACCATGAGTCCAGATGAATTAAAACAGATTGGAACAAAAATTATTTTAAGCAATACTTATCATCTTTTTCTTAGGCCGGGCCACGAACTAATAAAGCAAGCCGGCGGACTTCACAAATTTATGAATTGGGATGGAGCAATTCTAACAGATAGCGGAGGATTTCAAGTTTTTAGCCTAGGCGATATGAGAAAGATTACGGAAGAAGGAGTGGAATTTAGATCTCATCTGGATGGTTCAAAACAATTTCTAAGCCCAGAAAAAGCGACTGAGATTCAAACTGTTCTTGGTGCTGATATTATTATGGCTTTCGATGAATGTACTCCCTATCCGAGCACCTATGATTATGCCAAAAAATCAGCAGAGAGAAATACACGCTGGCTGAAAAGATGTATTAAGACTTTTAATTCGGATGATAAACAAGCTTTATTCGGTATAGTTCAAGGGGGAATGTATCAGGATTTACGTGAACAAAGTGCCCAAGAAATACTGGAGTGTGACTTACCAGGTTATGCGATAGGTGGACTCAGTGTTGGTGAACCCAAAGAAATTATGTATGAAGTGTTAGATTATACTGTACCTTTGTTACCCAAAGACAAACCAAGATATTTAATGGGAGTTGGGTCACCAGATGCTTTAATAGAGGGGGTAATAAGAGGAATAGACATGTTTGATTGTGTTTTACCTACTAGAATAGCTAGAAATGGAACTGCAATAACTCGATACGGAAAATTAGTTATAAGAAATGCCCAATTTGCTGCTGATTTTTTGCCAATCGATGAGTCTTGCAATTGTTATACTTGTAAAAATTATTCCCGGGCTTATATCAGACATCTTTTAAAGGCAAATGAAATATTAGGACTTAGGCTAATGACTATTCATAATTTGTATTTTCTGTTAAATCTAATGGCTGAAATACGTCAGGCTATTAGTGAAAATAGACTATTAGAATACAGAAATAGTTTTTTTGCCAATTATGGTTATGAAAATCAATAAAATATTTTTTTATTGCTGATTTTAAAAAGCATAAATGTTATAATCATCTTTGATAAGCTTAACCATATAAATTGCTTTTAAAATTTTAAACGAATGGAACAAATTAAAGGAGGATTTTATACTTATGGATCAAAGCTTAACTAATATGCTTATATGGTTTGTTGTTTTCTTTGGAATCATTTACTTTATCATTATTAGGCCAAATAATAAACAACAGAAAGCTCGTAGGCAAATGCTTGATAGCCTAAGAGTAAGGGATAAAGTAATAACTATTGGTGGTATTCACGGCACTATAACTAAAATGAATGAGGATACCGTTATAGTAAAAGTTGCTAATAATGTTGAAATAGAGTTTTTAAGACATGCTATTCAGTCCATTGAAAACAGGGATTTTAGGGAAGAGCTAAGTAATGGAAAAGGGAAAAAGAATAAGAAAGAAAACAATGAAAGAATTGAAGACGATGAGGATGATAATAACTCCAATGAAGAAAAATAGGAATAGCTAGAATTTCAACATATACTCTATACTCTGCATACTCTAGATTAAGCAAGTAAATGACTTGCTTTTTTTTTGGTAATTTTGAAAATAACTATTCTAAA
>JAAYSI010000172.1 GCA_012524045.1 Peptococcaceae bacterium
AGGAATTTCAAAAGATAGACTTCTTCTGCATGCATGGTTACGGCGATAATTCTTGTAGAAGGCAGAGCCTTCACAATGTTGACTGTGGCTTCGATACCATCAAAGTCAGGTAAACTTATATCCATTAACACTACATCAGGTTTTTCTTTGCATACTCCCTCGACGGCCTCAGAGGCATTTGCCGCCTCCCCTACCACTTCAATGTTCTTTTGTCCTTCTAAAAGCATAGTTAGAGCATTGCGTAATAAGGTATGATCATCTACTAAAAAAACGCGAATCTTTTCCGTCACCATACGTACCTCCTTTGACATTACCTTCATCCTACTTGCAGATATCAGATAATTTCATTCCACTCTCGATAGGCTTATCTACTTGTAGATCGGAAGACTAATTATTATTTCCGTTCCTTGGCCCAGATGGCTGTTTATTTTAAACTCGCCTTTGGCTAGCTTTATTCTTTCTTCCATTCCCAATAAACCAAGGCCCTTTTTGCGATCCACTTGGGTCATGCCCTTGCCATTATCTTTGATTTGTAGTCTTAACTCATTATCGCTGACTTCAAGAGTAATCTGCACCTGACTTGCTTCGGCATGGCGTAAGACATTGGTTAGGCTTTCCTGAACAACACGATAAACTACAGTCTCTATTTCACTGGGAAAGGGTTCTTTAACCCGAGGTGCTCTGAGTTCTACTTTGATTCCTGAGTAGCGGCAGTAATCGTCGATATACCACTGCAGGGCAGCAATAAGTCCTAAGTTTTCCAGCACTGCTGGACGTAAGTTCATCGCTAAACGCCTTACATCCTCAATAGTTTGTTGAGTAAGATAACGGAGACCTCCGATGCGGTCATGGATAACTTCTATATCCTGTTCATACTGCAGCATCTTTAGCTGTAAAAGGATAGAAGTCATGGCCTGGCCTAGTTCATCATGTAGCTCCCGGGAGAGGTGTTTTTTACTGTTTTCCAGTTCATCAATAGCTTTTTTACAGATTTTTTCCAGAGTTGCTTCCCGTTCTCTCAAACGTTCGACTTCTTTCTCCAGGGCTAGGTTACGGGCTAATACTTCCCTTAGTTTTTGTTCATCCATGAAATTACACTCCATGTACTATTTCGAGCATTTCTCCTTTTACCATTTTAACTTATTACTTATTTTTTTGCTGTCAAATTATCCAACAAAAATACGGTATTTTCTGTAGTGATTTTTACGGACATAAATTCTATAAGTATTCCCTACAGCATTCTTTAGCTACTTGTTATAAAATGAGGTAGAAAACATACCGTGTTCGAGTTTAATATAAACCTTTATGTGAAAGATGTATCAAACCATACGGTAGCTTAGCTCCACTATTGTTAAACCAGTTGCAAAGAGAATTTGAGGGTTAAAAAGGTATTGAGGTTTATAAATTGAGGTTTATAAAAGGATTTTGGATAGAATAACTGAGCATCAAAAGGAATTTGGGATAAAAGATTGAAGATTAAAAGGAGAATTTAAGTTGAAAGATATGTTAAAGAAAAACTTTTCCAAAGAAGTTATGCATGTATTAGCCATCTCGGATTTTTACCAACTGCTTGCTATTTCCTTGCGCCTTCCTGATCATGATTTGGCCCAAGGAATGTTGGATGGAAGCTATGGGCAAGATGCCGTAAATATTCTACAGGAACTTTACTGTGACGAGGAAAAAATAGCTGAAGTAAAAAAACTTTTCGCTAAGCTTTCTTTAAACGCTAAGCTTTCCTCAAATGATGAGCTTTCCTTAAGTAAAGATAAGGTAACATCTTTTTTAATTGAAATGAGAAGGGAATATACCAGACTTTTTGATAATCCTAAAAACCCTGCCCTAAGCATTTATGAGACTGTCTTTTTACATGATCCGGAAGAAGAAAAAGAAGAGCTTATGCTCTTTATGAGTCCTGCCGCTCTTGATGCTGAGCGCTGTTACAAAGAGGCAGGTGTCAGCCTTGTTAAACAATCATCGGAACCTGCTGATCATATGGCTACGGAGCTCGAATTTATGATGTATCTCTACGCCAAAAAGGGACAAGTCTTGCAAGAAGGAAATGAGGAAGCCTTCAATTTGATCAATAAACAAATCAAAGAATTCCATAAGCTCCATCTTAATAAATGGGCTTTGGACTTTTTTAAGAAATTACAAGCAGAAGCCAAACTCCTTCCCTACCAAGGGATAGCCCAAATAGGAATTATTGGCTTAGGAAAGGTTCTGGAAAAGGAGTGAGGAAGAGTGCTCTTTAAAAACGGCAGTTACCTCCAAATCGACGCAAGTCGCTGCTTAAATCAGCTGCATAATGGAGTGGAATGCCAGCATTGTGTTAATCACTGTCCTGGAGAGGCCTTAGTATTAAGCAAGCACGAAGTCTATCTTATTCAGGATAAATGTTTAGGATGTGGGTTGTGTTTTTCCGATTGCCCAACTCAAGTTTTTACTTCTAAACAATGGGATGAAACAACTATTGTGGCAAAAGTGAAGGAACAGGGAGCCGAGGAGACCCAGTTTTTCTGCGGCCATCACTCCACCCCTTATCTTGCCAAAGAGGAAAGAGATAAAGCAGCCATTCAGATTCCCACCTGCCTAAGCAGTGTTTCTAAAGGGGCTTGGTATGAAATTGGACTCCTGACGGAAGTGGAATTACGTCTGGACGAATGTGAA
>JAAYSI010000342.1 GCA_012524045.1 Peptococcaceae bacterium
TCATAATTTGAAAAATTAGCTTCAAAATATGTAGTTACCACATTGCCTGCCCCTAAAATCTCCGAAGGAACAGTGAGTATAAGGGTACATAAAAGTAAACCTGTTAAAATAACTGCAAAACAAGATTTTTTAAGCATATTATACCTCCCTGATAAAATTTTAAAATAATTAGATTTTTTAAAATAATTAGAAAATATTAATAATTAAAAGAATAAACACACACCCCCATTTTAAATTTTTATTAATATTTTTTTAGTGAATAGTTTTTTTAGATTGCTTTTAGTAGAATGAGTGTTTTTAGTAGAAGTAGTTTTTTTAGAATTTTAGTAAATTGCATTTATTTAAACTATTAAAAAAACAATTTACTAACACGCGTTAATTGAAGTATATAGCATTTTTTAGTTGTTGTCAAGTAGCGGTAAACAGTAAAAAAAGTTTTAAAAAAGGTAATTCAAAATAGCAATTCAAAATATTTATATGAAAAAACAAAAAAGGCTACCGGAGGATATCCAATAGCCTTAAATTAATTCTAGACTAATACTTTCCAAAGTCATTACCATTTATTTCAATTTCTTTTGAATTACTTAATACCGGTTCATGACTATTTTCATCAGTCATATCATTGTTGATTTTTTCTCTGTCATGCATGTCCTCAAGCATCTTCAGAAGATTTGGATCAATATTATTTATTCCTTTATACGAAAAGTATGAAGGCATTTGACCCTTTTTAAGGTTAAATCTTGAAACCTGTTTTTTTAATACTTCTGCCTGGCTTGCGAGTTCTTCACTTGCAGCTGCAATTTCTTCAGATGTAGCAGAATTGGTTTGAACTATTTTAGATACCTGTATAATACCTTGGTTTATCTGTGAAATTTTAGAAGCCTGTTCATTTGAAGCTATGCTTATATCATTTACCAAGTAGTTACTTTTCCGATAGCTTCAACTATCTCGTTCAGGGCTTCTGCAGTTTCAGTTGCAATCTTAGTACCATCTTCCACTTTGCTAATAGAACCTTCAATCATTGTTGTAGTTTCTTTTGCCGCATCTGCTGATCTTTGTGCAAGATTTCTTACTTCATCTGCCACTACTGCAATGCCTTTTCCGTGCTGTCCTGCTCTTGCAGCCTCAACTGCTGCATTTAAAGACAGTATATTAGTTTGAAATGCAATTTCATCAATAACTTTTATAATTTTAGATATATTTGCAGAGGAACTGTTTATTTCAACCATAGCCTTTAACATCTGTTTCATGCGTTCATTACCTTTAGCTGCATTTTCTTTAGCTTTTTCAGCAAGTAAATTAGCCTGGTTTGCGTTTTCTGCGTTGTTTTTAGTTTGGGATGAAATTTCATCTATAGATGAAGTTAGTTCTTCTATGGAAGAAGCCTGTTCAGCAGAACCTTGGGAGAGAGCTGTGCTGGAGTCAGAAAGCTGTCTAGAACCTGATGTCACCTGTTCAGTAGAAGAATTAATATTAGTCATCACTTCATTTAAATTATCGCTCATTATTTTAAAGGCTTCTGATAAATCCCCAATTTCATCTTTGTAATGCTTCTTTACTACAACATCTAAATTTCCTTTTGCAATTTGCTGGGCTACCATTTTTATTTCATTAACAGGACGGGTAATCATCCTTGTGATAAAAAATGCAATTGCCAGTGCAATTAACACTGAAAAAATTGACCCTATAATAATAACAAAGTCTGTTGTTTGTTTTAGACGTTCTGCTTCTTCTACACGTGCTTCCAGCAATTCAGTTTCAATATTTTGGCTTTCTTGAATTATTTGCCTGAACTTATCAAAAAACTCTTTACCATGTGCTGCCTGCTCTTCAATTATAATATCATCCATGGTACCTATTCCGTTTACAACATTTCTTCTAAGCTCAATACTGTTTTCAGCTATTCTCAGCCATTCCTGCTGTACGCTTTTAAGTTCAGCCAAAAGTTCTTGCTGTTTTGGGTTGTCAGAAGTTAATTCTTTTACCTTGTTGTAATGCTGTTCAAAATCAGCTTTACCATTAATGAATGGTTCAAGGGATGCTTCATTTCCAGTTAGGGCAAAACCACGCTGGCCGGTTTCCATATTTAACATTTCTTCTAATAGAGCGTCAAGCTCCATTAAAACTTCGTATGTATGCTTGTTCCAAATTGTAGCTTGATGCTGTTTTGAAAAATTAATAAATGTGATTGTTGAAAGCATGATAAGTATTAAAATTACTGCTGTAAATCCTGAGTACAGTTTTTTTCCTAAGCTTAAATTGCCAAAAAACTTCATCATAAGGCGGCTCCTCCTATACTGGATAGTTTTTTTAGATTTTTACTGAATTTTTTATGGCAGTTTGCTATGTTGTAGTTTAAAAGTGTTTTACATGGCTGTTGTTGTCAATAATAATTGGTTCTTTCCATAGTTAGTTGAACAACCTCATTTTTTCAAGCTGGAGAATTTTGGTTTTTAATGTTTCAAAACTACAACGGCCATACATAATTCGTTTTATTACCTTTAGTTTATTAATACA
>JAAYSI010000173.1 GCA_012524045.1 Peptococcaceae bacterium
CCGAACCGTCTTCTCTGGACAAAACCAACATATTAGAACCTTTTATACCCCTTTTATAGCGAACATCAACCAGTAAATAGGGTACCGGATATTCATCAACTATTTGACGAACGGTTGCTAGGTCAACTTTCGGTGTGGTTATTTCTACCCTTTTGCCGACCAATTGCGATAGGGTGGTTGCAGCCGTACCCATAGAGATATTGGCTAATTCTCCTATCGCATCTTTTTCCAGAACACTGATAATTTCCTCCTCTGGTGTGGAGTCCTGTGTGGAGTCCTCTTCTAAAGGTGAGTCATCGTCCAGCGAACCGGATAGCAAAGCATCTATTTCTTCTTGCGACAGCATACCGTTACCCATCGTCATTCCCTCCTTTATTTACTATCTCAGTGATTTGGACAGCCATATTATTATGATAGATTCCGGGTCGCCCTCTAAATCTCATAAAATCTCCGACATATACTGCTAAGGGTTCATTGATGTTTTGATTCAGAGGTATTACATCACCCTCTTCCAAATACAACAGATCTTGTAAAGAAATATGAGTATTGCCTATATAAACCGTAAGCGGTATTTTGGCCCACTCAATCTTTTGTCTTACCAGTTCTCTTTCCTCAGCGGATATTTCTTTTTTCTGGGAAGAAAAGAGCAATAAAGAATTTAGTTTATCTAAGATAGGCTTCATCACGATATAGGGGATACAAATATTAATCATCCCTGTCGATTCTCCGATTTTAACTTCGATGGTTATAACTACAACCATTTCATTCGGAGCCACTATTTGCGTAAATTGAGGGTTGGTCTCCATATTCAGCATATTTATATTCAATTCAAAAATCTCAGCCCAAGCCTCATTCATTAGCTTAACAATCTTATTGAGCCTGCCGGAAATAATTTTACGTTCTATTTCCGTCAAATCCCTGTTTTTGGGTATTACCAGGCCAGTCCCCCCGAGCAGTCTATCGATAATCATAAAAGCCATTGTCGGATTTAATTCTATAATGGCACTGCCTTCGAGCGGCTCCATGCTAAAAATACCCAAAATGGTCGGATACGGAAGGGAACGGATGAATTCATCATAAGTAACCTGTTCAGTCGCTAAGACCTTGGAATCAACTGCAGTATGCAAGTTTCCGGCCAAAAAAGTAGACAAAGACCGGCAAAAATTCTCGTAGATATTAAGCAAGGAGTTCAAGTGACCTTTAGAAAATTTGTTCGGCCTTTTAAAATCATAGACCCGAATTTTTTGAGGGCTGGATATTTTTATTGTTTCCTCATCTACTACTCCATCGGATAAGGCACTCAATAAAGCATCAATTTCCGCTTGTGACAATACTTCGCTCAACCCAATCCCCCCTATCTTTAAAGCGTTATTAAAAATAAAATATTAAAATAAAATATTAAAGTAAAATATCAAAATACAATATCAAAATACAATATCATGATTGCTTAGATAGTATATATAAAGCTATGGAATAACACATCATTTATCTCATCAGGACAAACTTCATTAAGGTTTTTGATTAAATCCTCTTTTAATTTTTCTCGTCCTTCCGGTGAGCGCACATCAGCAATCCCTTTGGAACTCAGCACATCAAGGATACGATCCCTTAAGAAAATTTCCCTATCCTTAATCTTGCTTTCAGACTTGGAGTTTTTGCCTTCAATGGCCAGTTCCGTCTTCAACATACCCCCACCGTCCAGATTAACCAGGAATTCTTCCATTTCAACAAGCGGCCCTATAGGTTCGATTTTTTTCGAAGCAGCTTGCTGGTCACTCGGTAGAAAGGTATTTTTCAGGACCATCCCGCCTACCCCGGTTCCGGCTCCCAATAAAAATACTAAGAAAAAAGCTAAAAATCTTTTACTTATCCTTATCTTCATAAGCTCCTCCCTTATAATCCGGATGACATTTGCGGCGAAAGCTCGCAATTCTGTCAATTATCACTTCCGTGGACTCTTTGACAATGTATTTATTGGAATTGGTTAGAGTTATAATTGTATCCGGAGTTTGTTCTAGAATTTCAATCAGATCGGGATTGATGGCAAATTCTTTGCCGTTTAATCTTGTAACCATAATCATATGGGCAATATCCTGCCTTTCGTTTGAGCTATCTCATCAAGTTGTTTTTGTTCTGTTCTTAATTCCTCTATGTAAAAAAGTCTCTTTTGCTTAGCTTTGAGTCTTTCGTATTTTTCAACTTTAATTCGGCATTCCAGCAGTTCTTTCCTGTATTCATCGACAATTTTTTGCTGTTTTTCTACCTTTTTATTGAGCTCCAACAACTCCTTTTTCTGTTGCTCGGCATATTTCTGCCACAGGCCTAAACTTGAAGGAGCTTCCCGACAAGCAGTCCGTTGCCCTTGCCAGGCCCTTTCTAAAAGAAGTGCCTGTTTAGAGCTTTGGTTGCGTAATTCGAGCAAAATCCTGATTTGCTGAGCAAGTAAATTTTGAGCCATGTCCAACTCTTGTTTAGCTAAACGTAGGCTTGTTTCGAGACGAAACTTAAAGGCCATCTTATTCAACCTCTTGATAAATGTTTATCATCATCTGAACCATTTCCTCATATTCAAATTTTTCATCGATTTTCTGACAGAGAAATTCATTTATCTTATCAATATATTTAAGCGCCTCATCAATTTTAGCATTGCTGCCTTTGACATAGGCACCGATATCTATCAAATCCTTGGCATCCTGGTAGATGGCCAAGTGTTCCCGGATACGACCGGCCAAAGTCTGAACTTCCGGCTCCGCTATATCAGTCATTAGCCTGCTGACTGATTGTAAAACATCTATAGCCGGATAATGATTGCGGGCGGCTAAATCCCTGGTAAGGACGATATGCCCGTCCAAGATTCCTCTAACCGCATCGGCAATCGGTTCATTGTGGTCATCCCCGTCGACTAAGACGGAATAGATGCCAGTGATGCTTCCATTTTCGGACATTCCAACCCGTTCCAAAAGCTTCGGCAGTAGAGCGAAAACCGAAGGGGGATAACCTCTGGTTGCCGGCGGCTCGCCAACTGTCAAACCCACTTCACGCTGAGCCATAGCATAACGGGTTACAGAATCCATCATTAAAAGAACATTTTGGCCATTGTCTCTAAAGTATTCGGCTATAGCAGTGGCTGTGGAAGCAGCTTTTAGGCGTATCAATGCGGGCTTATCTGAAGTCGCCACCACAATTACGGAACGGGCTAAACCTTCCGGACCTAAATCCTTTTCCATAAAATCCCGCAGTTCGCGCCCCCTTTCGCCCACCAGAGCTATCACGTTAACATCCGCATCAGTATTGCGAGCCATCATTCCAAGTAAAGTGCTCTTGCCCACACCGGAACCGGCAAAAATGCCAATTCTCTGGCCTCGTCCTAAGGTTAAAAGTCCATCAACCGCTCTTACTCCGACATTGAGTCTCTTGGTAATGCGCGGTCTAAAATAGGCACTCGGCGGATCGTTTTGCAATGGGTAATAGCAAGTCGGTCTCAGTGGTTTACCATCAAGCGGCCTGCCAAGGCCGTCTAAAGTTCTACCGAGCAAAGCCGGCCCCACCCCAACCATCAACTTATCATCCCGAGGGATAACCCTGTCTCCCGGGCTGATACCTTCAATTTCACCGAGCGGCATCAGTAATGTCTTAGCTCCTCTAAATCCTACCACCTCCGCCGGCAAAGTCTGGCCATTGGAGGACAGAATATGGCAATATCTGCCGACATTGACTCGTGGCCCGTCAGCTTCGATTAACAAGCCGGTAATCGAAGAAACTAAGCCGTAAGCCGCTACCGGCTGACAATCGTCAACTCTTTGGATCAGCTTTGCCCACTTCGTCATGCTTTAACTCCTCTACCAGATGTCTCTCTAAACGTTCTAACTGCGTATTGAGCCGGGCATCGAATATCCCTTCTGAACATTCTAACAGAACATCACCGACTTTTAGCGTTTCATCTGCAACTACGCTATAGGGTAGTTTCTCCTGCTCCGAAAGTTCAGCGTACCATTGAAAGTCTTCCTTGGACAGATGCAGAGTAACGGTTTCCTTTTCCAGCGGCATCTGAGCCACGTTGCGCAGAACATTTAATAATATTTGGGGGTCATGCTGCAAAGAAGAATTCAGTACTTTTTCAGCAATTTTAAACGCTAGTTTTACCAGCTGCTCATCTACTTTCTCGTACTCCTGCTGGAGAACTTTCTGAGCCATATCCAAATAGGCTTTTGCCCTGTCCATAATCCCTTTGGCTTTGCTTTGAGCTTCTTGCCAACCCTTTTCATAGCCTTCGGCTTGGGCTAACGGAGTTACTTCAGCCCGAACCTGTTCAGCTACTTTATCCTTCAGAGCCTCACTCTCCGCTTGCGCGTTCTGTACAAGCAGCTCGGCTTCTTTTTTAGCTTTAGCGATAATTTCAGCCGCTTCTTTTTCAGCCTGCGCCAGTAAAGCAGAAATTTTTTCTTCCTCTGCGGACAGGATCCGGTCATTCAAGGGCAACGAAAGGGAAAATTCTACCGGAGTCCCTTGGCTTTTTAGTTTCTTTTCCGGCTTCGGGTTTTCTAGCAAGCAGGGGGAAGTTATCTCAATCGTCTCGCTTTTTAATATCGCTGTTCTAGTAAATAATCTCATCGGCACCACCCCTTGATACTACTATGACGCCCGCTTCTTCCAGTTTGCGGATAACTTTGACAATCTTCTGTTGCGCCTCTTCTACCTCACGCAGGCGTACCGGACCCATAAACTGCATGTCCTCTTTCAGCATAGTCGCAGCTCTGCTGGACATATTGCTAAGAATTTTGTTCATGACCTCTTCACTGCTACCTTTCAAGGCCAAGGCCAAATCCTTAGTTTCAACTTCACGCAGAACAAGCTGCACACCACGGTCATCCAGAAGAATGATGTCCTCAAAGACGAACATTTGTCTTTTGATTTGTTCAGCCAGATCGGGATCATCCATTTCCAGAACATCCATAACTGTTTTTAAAGTCCCCGGATCTGCCCTGTTCAGCATATCGACGACAGTCTGAATTCCGCCGGATGTGGTATAATCAGTGGGCGCCAGATTTGAAATCTTGTTCTCGAGAACCTTTTCAATTTCTTTGAGCACCTCAGGACTGGTTCTGCCCATTAGGGCAATTCGTTTAGTCACCTCAGCCTGAATTTCCTGCGGCAAGCTCGACAGCAAAGTAGCGGCTTTATCCGCAGGTAGGTGGGTCATAATTAGTGCTATAGTCTGAGGGTGTTCCCCTTGGATAAAAGAAAATAATTGCTTCGGATCGGAACGGCGCACTAAATCGAATGGTCGCATTTTCAAAGAAGCAGATAATCGGCTAATAATTTCAAACGCCCTCTGTTCTCCTAAGGCTCTTTCTAAGACATCCCGGGCGTATTCAATCCCACCTTGCGCAATGTAATTACTGGCAAGGCACATTTTATGAAATTCATCGATTACTACGTCCCTTTGCTCCTCTGATACTTTGCGCAGATTGGCCATCTCCAGAGTCAGCTGTTCAATCTCCGATTCGTTTAGAAATTTAACAATCTCCGCCGATCTTTCCGGACCTAAAGTTATGAGTAGTATCGCCGCTTTTTGTAGTCCTGTAAATCCAGTGTTAGTCATCTCTATTGCTCCTCTGCTAACCAAGCCCTAACCAGTCTGGCAACCTCATCGGGATTTTCACGTGAGTATTTATCCACTTCTTTTCTGGTTTTTTCTCTTTCTATTTCTTCGGTAGTTTTCACTTTGCGGCGGGCTAATTTCAATTCGGCCTGGCGCTCAGCTTCCATTTGGGCAGCCAACAGTTTTTCGGCTTCTTCCAATGTAACCAGTTTTTCTTCCTGTTCCAGAGTAAGCTGTTCCAGTTCCTTGTTCTTCTTAGACCGCAACCTCAAGATAATTATCAACAAAAGCAGTGCTGCCAGCAAGCCCGCAGCTAACTGTACATAAAGCATAAAGCGTTCTTGGCGGGCCAATTCTTCCAGAGCAGCCTGGTGCTCCAAAATAGAATTTTTATTAAAGGGCAGGCGCGCCACCTGGATCAGGTCTCCCCTGTCTAAGTCAATTCCGGTAGCAGTGGCCACAACCGCTTCAATATTCTCCAGCTGTTGTTCGCTAATACTGTCC
>JAAYSI010000174.1 GCA_012524045.1 Peptococcaceae bacterium
CAGTCACAACTTTGATTCCGACTAGATGTCCGGTTTTAGGATTTAGTTAGACTAAATCCTAAAACCGGACATCTAGTCGGAATCAAAGTTGTGACTGATACCGATGAATTAATGGTAATCACTGATGATGGCATAGTCATTCGTCAAGAGGTAAACGGAATATCAGTCCAAGGTAGGGCAGCCCAGGGTGTTTTAGCGATGAAAACAGGTGAAAGTAAAGTTGTCGCTATAGCCAAATACGTAGGTAAAGACGAAGAATAGAGTTTCCCATAGTTAAATGGATTAAATATCAGGAATTATAAAGTTAATAGTTATATATAGGGGGAAATAATTATGACTGAACTTACATCTTTCAAAGTAAAAACCAGTATGGCTGAAACGCTAAAAGGTGGAGTTATCATGGACGTAACTACACCTGAACAAGCTAAGATAGCAGAAGAAGCAGGGGCTTGTGCGGTTATGGCTTTAGAAAGAGTACCAGCTGATATTAGAGCTGCAGGTGGGGTAGCTAGAATGGCTGATCCCACTGTAATTAAAAGAATTAAGGAAGCCGTAAAAATTCCGGTAATGGCTAAAGCCAGAATTGGCCATTTTGTTGAGGCTCAGATTTTGGAAGCTTTAGGTATCGATTTTATCGACGAGAGTGAAGTTCTTACTCCTGCTGACGACCTTTATCATATTGACAAAAATAAATTTAAAGTCCCGTTTGTTTGTGGCGCTCGAAATCTAGGTGAGGCTCTGCGCCGGATAGGAGAAGGTGCTGCAATGATCCGGACCAAAGGGGAACCGGGTACCGGAAATATCGTGGAAGCTGTAAGACATATGCGTACAGTGATGGCTGATATCCGCCGTCTTACCACTATGCCTGAAGAAGAACTAATGACAGCCGCTAAAGAAATGGCTGCTCCATATGATTTAGTAAAATATGTTGCTAAAAACGGGAAATTACCAGTAGTTAATTTTGCTGCAGGAGGAATTGCTACCCCGGCCGATGCTGCTTTAATGATGCAGATTGGCTGCGATGGTATTTTTGTTGGCTCCGGGATTTTTAAATCGGCTAATCCGGCTAAAAGGGCTAAAGCGATTGTTCAGGCTACAGCTAACTATAATAATCCTGAAATGTTAGCCGAACTTTCTGAAGACTTAGGAGAAGCTATGCCCGGTATAGAAATTTCAGCTATTGAACCTGCTGAGAGGATGCAGGAGCGAGGCTGGTAATCTGGCAGATGCTTTTCTGGAATTAATGGATGATCTTAGAATATATGAGTATTTTATTAATAAGGTCGATTAAGGAAATATTTTCATAAAGTAGGGGGTTTCGAAATGCTCGACCTAAAATTTGTGCGTAGTAATCCGGATGTAGTCAAAGATGCATTAGCAAAACGTTATGCGGATATTGATTTAGACGACTTTTTAACAAAGGAAGAGAAAAGAAGGCAAATCATATTTGAAGTAGAACAGTTAAAGGCCGAGCGTAATAAAGTATCTGAAGAAGTAGCCAAGCTGAAAAAAAGCGGCCAGAATGCAGACGATTTAATTTTACAGATGCGAGAAGTCGGCCAGAAGATCAAAGAGCTTGATGATAATTTAGCCGATATTGAAAGCGCTATGCAACAGATACTTTATTTAATCCCGAATATCCCTCATCAGTCTGTTCCGGTTGGAGAAGATGAGAGCTCTAATGTCGAAGTTAGAAAATGGGGTACG
The DNA here is from genome assembly GCA_012524045.1 of Peptococcaceae bacterium. Taxonomy (GTDB): domain Bacteria; phylum Bacillota; class Desulfitobacteriia; order Desulfitobacteriales; family Syntrophobotulaceae; genus JAAYSI01. The sequence goes on from JAAYSI010000174.1 coordinate 1,708, forward strand.
CCCAGGCAGTTTGAATTCGAATCTTTGGCCCATTTTGATTTGGGCGAAAAGCACGATATTTTAGATTTTGGTCGAGCTGGTAAGGTGACCGGAGCGAGATTCACTTTTTATAAAGGTCTAGGTGCTAAACTCGAAAGAGCGCTCGTGAATTTCATGTTAGATCAGCATACCCAAAAAGGCTATACTGAAATATTCCCCCCTTTTATGGTAAACCGGCATTCGATGACCGGTACGGGTCAGTTACCAAAATTTGAAGAGGATGCTTTTAAAATAGAAAACACCGACTATTTCCTTATTCCGACTGCTGAAGTACCTGTCACCAATCTTTACCGGGACGAAATTCTTGATGCTGATAAATTACCCTTATATTACTGCGCTTACAGCGCATGCTTCCGAGCTGAAGCAGGAGCTGCTGGCAGGGATACCCGAGGTTTGATCAGGCAACACCAATTTAATAAAGTAGAGCTAGTGAAATTCACTCTTCCGGAAAACTCTTATGACGAACTAGAAAAATTAACTGCTGATGCGGAAGAGATTTTACAAAAGTTAGAGCTACCGTATAGGGTAGTAGCCTTGGCTACCGGCGATTTAGGGTTTAGTGCGGCAAAAACCTATGATATTGAAGTCTGGCTACCGAGCTTTAACAATTATAGGGAGATTTCTTCCTGTAGTAACTTTGAAGATTTTCAAGCAAGAAGAGCAAATATCCGTTTCCGCCGTGCCCCTAAAGAAAAGCCTGAATATGTTCATACATTGAACGGTAGCGGGCTGGCTATTGGCAGAACTGTAGCGGCTATTCTGGAAAATTATCAAGAAAAAGACGGGAGAATCCGAATACCTGATGTTTTGAAACCCTATATGGGAATAGAATATATCGGCTAATATAACCCGCTTTACCCGCTTTAAGCGGGATTTTTTTATGCAATTTTTAGTAAAAGCATAATTTTGCAGTTGTTTCTTTTTGTCGTATTTTGTCTTACAATATATAAGTATTCAAGATAAGGTATCATTAATTTCGCAAATTCATAAATAAGTGTTTATGAA
>JAAYSI010000175.1 GCA_012524045.1 Peptococcaceae bacterium
CTAGTTATTTTAGATATCTTCTCCTATTCCCGATATTTTCGCCATACTATTACCCAAATAAAAGAGCAATCTCCAGGTACCTCAATTCTTGTACTAGTTTCCACAAACAACTCTTCCTACCAATACGAATTAATCACAGCTGGAGCCAGTGGGGTCGTAGTAAAAGAAAACGCTGATGAGGAGCTCTTCCCGGCATTAGTCCAAATTTTACGGGATAAAAAACTCAATGCCTCTGTAGCTCGCTTACTGGAAAACCAAAAACAGTTTACTACTCTAATTAAAGAGGAGGTTAACGAATTGGAAAAAGAGAAAGGGACTTTAACTAATAATTTGTCCCGTCGGAGCTTTTTGAAAGCTTCAGCAATTACTGCCGTTGCTGCGGGCGCCATAGCTGCTAATCCTATCGGCCCAGGGATGAAAGCCTTAGCTACTGGAGAAGAGGCTCAAGCCACCTCAGGTGAAGAAAAGCTAGTTTCTAGTGCTTGTCGTTCCAACTGTTTCCAGAGCTGTCGTCTTTATGCTCATGTGCGAGATGGTAAAGTAGTAAAGACGACTCCGGCACCTTGGCCAGACGAAGAATATACGGGAAACTGCTTAAAGGGTTTATCCCTAGTCCAGCGCACCTATAGTCCCACTCGTATCAAATACCCTCTGCGCCGGGTAGGGGAACGGGGAGAAGACAAATGGGAGCGGATTTCCTGGGATGAGGCCATTACGGAAATTGCGGAAAAATTCATGGCCATCCAGGAAAAATACGGCCCCCAAGCATTGGTTTTTGATGTTGCTTCAGGAAACTATGGTTTAGTCCATGGTTGCTTAGGTATTTTCAACCGTTTAATCAACTCCATTGGCTGTACAAAACTAAATGTTTGCTATGACCAAGCTACCGGCTACGGAGCGGATCGGGTAGTGGGTGGCAGTGTTTGGCTGTGGGGAAATGAACCCCGCACTATGGTAGATGCTAAGAATCTCATTGTCTGGGGCTCCAACCCGGTCTATTCTCAACCTCAAAATTGGCGCATAGCCAAAGATGCCCAAAAAGGTGGAACCAAAATCATCACCATCGATCCCATCTTTTCGGCAACAGCCAATGAATCTGATGAATATATCCCCATAATTCCCGGTTCCGATCTGATGCTAGTCTTAGCTATGATTAGAGAAATTATTAACGAAAACTTAATTGACATAGAATTTGTCAAGAAAAGGACAACTGCCCCCTTCTTAGTCCGCAAAGATAATGGTAAGATCCTGCGGAAAAGTGACTTTAACCCTGAGTTACCTGCGGAAGAAGATGATTACTATGTTTGGGATAAGGTTCTTAATGCTCCTGCCCTTCTTAAAGAAGGCCCTCAAGATGTAGAGATTGAAGGAAGTTTTACCATTCAAGGAGTGGAAGTTGAGACTACCTTTACCTTACTGAAGAATCATGTTCAGGAATACACTCTAGAAAAAGCCAGTGAATATACCAAGATTCCTGTGGAGAAGATTCAAGAATTAATCAGAACATACGTAGACGGTCCTACCATGATCTATACCAACTATGGAATAGACCATTACCAAAACGGTCATCTCTGGTCCCAGGCTGCTTTCATTATGGCTTCTTTAACAGGCAATATCGGGGTGAAAGGGGCAGGGTTTGTAGGGTTATTTGTCCAAAACATTCCCATTAACTATGTAGGCATGTACGTGACTAACGGTAAATTTGCTGATGGAAACTCCATTCCCCAAACAGAATTTTATAAAGCTGTCAGGGATCAAGCTATTGAGGGAAGACCATATCCTATCAAAGCTATGTACACCATCTGTTCCAACTCCATGAGCAATTTTGCCCAACAGGGTAGCTGGTTTACCGATGTACTACCTAATTTAGAGTTTATTGTGGTGGCCGATACTGAATTAACAGATACAGCCCGTTATGCAGATATTGTTTTACCAGCCTCCTTCTGGTTTGAAGTAAACGATCTGCGGACGGCCTATAATAATCCCTATATTTATATGCAGGAAAAGGCCATCGAACCATTATATGAAAGCAAACCTGATGCGGAAATCATCGCTCTCATTGCCCATAAAATGGGATTGGGCCAATTCTTCCCTGAAGAAATGGATGATATAGCTTGGATCAAAGTGTTACTTGACTCTGACGAATTAAGACAAATGGGTATCACTTTTGAAAGGTTAATGGAAGAAAAAGTTGTCCGGGGAACAGGTACAGCGGAAAAACCCTTTATCCGTGGGGAAGGGTTCTTCTACACACCCACAGGTAGAGCTCAGCTATACTGTGAGAATCCACAGCCACGAGTGAACTATGGTCAGGATATCACTGACATTATTGAAAAAGAAAGACTACCTTATTTCAAACCTCCTGGTGAAGCTTGGCCTGAAAATCCCCTTTATGCTAAGTATCCCTTAGTGTTCATTCAAGAACACGCTAGATACCGTACCCATAGCCAATGGTTCAATGTGCCAATAATCAATGAATTGGATCCGGAACCATTAGCGAAAATCAGCCGTCTAGATGCAGAAAAGCGAGGAATTAAATCAGGAGATATTGTGGAAGTATTTAATGACCGGGGGAGAGTTGTGGCCAAGGCTCAAATCAATGACGCCATTGCCCCGGGAGTCATCAGTATTCCCAAAGGTTGGCAAAGGGAGCAGTTTATCGAAGGTTGCTTCCAGGAATTGACCAACGCGACATCGGATCCCATGGCTGTGAACTTCGCTTATTTTGACTGCTTGGTCGACGTAAGAAAAATATAAGGGGGTAAAGTGATATGCGTTATGCAATGGCCATAGACCTGGATCGTTGTACAGGATGCCACGCCTGCTCAGTAGCATGTAAAGTGGAAAACAATCTCCCCAATGGGATCTGGTGGAATAGAATTATGACCGTTGGTGGAGAAGCAATGGATACACCAGAAGGAAAATTTCCCAATTTACGGATGGAGTTTTTACCAATAAACTGTCAGCACTGTGAAAATCCAGCCTGTGTTAAGGCATGTCCTGTCGGTGCTACTTATAAAAGAGAAGAAGATGGAATCGTCATCCAAGATTACGATAAATGCATTGGTTGCCGGTATTGCATGGTGGCTTGTCCTTATTCCGGAGTTCGCCAGTTCAACTGGAAAAAGCCTGAATACGCCATTGAAGTGGACATGGGGGACGCCAATGTGGAGCCACATCAATACAATGTAGTTGAAAAATGTACCTTCTGTAGCCATCGCCTGGCCCAGGATCTGAAACCGGCCTGTATCGATACCTGTCCCAACCGGGCTAGGATCTTCGGCGATCTTGACGACCCTGATAGTGATATTAGTAAAGCTCTCAAAGGTCGTAGCTACTTCCATTTACTTGAAGAAAAAGGTACTAAACCTGCAATCTATTACTTAACTTAAGGGAGGTGTAGAAATTGGCTGTACAAACAAGTATTCCCGTGGAAAGTAAAAAAAGTGGTGGTTTATTAACCCCTTGGAATATAATCTTTGCTATTTTAGCTCTAGTGGGAGTTACCTGTTGGGGGCTCCAGCTTTCGAGAGGTCTACAAGTAACTAATTTGGGAACTACAAATATGTGGGGACTCTATATCGTAGGCTTTATGATCTTCACCGGGGTGGCCGCAGGAAGTCTCCTCTTTGCCTCAGTACCCTATCTCTTTAAACTAGATGAATTCAAACCCTATACCAGAATTGCCACCTATTTGGGGGCCATAGCTAGTATTGAGGCAGCATCACTCTTCATTATCGTGGATATTGGAAACCCTGAACGAGTATGGCTCTTTATTACCAGCGGTAACTTTACTTCTCCTATGTTCTGGGATTTCCTGATCCTGGCCGCTTATATGGTTCTTTCTGTTATTTTCACTCGTCAGCTAATTCAAGTCCATGAAGGAAAGAAAGAAGAAAGTTCCCTTAGGCCTATAGCTGTTATTTCTTTCATTGCCGGTATCCTCGTGGTGATAACCTCTTTCGTCTTTTCCTTCCAAGTAGCTCGCCCGATGTGGAGTAATCCGGTTCAACCTATCTCCTTTCTATTTTCGGCTTTAATTGCCGCCTTAGTAGTTCAAATGATTTTAGCAGTAATTCTTAATAAGAGTGGCTATATTAGAATGCCTATGAATCTCCTTGGGAAAATGGCTAAAATCACGGCAGTCCTGCTTTGTATCGAGCTCATTATCGTCGTAAGTGAAGTGCTGATGGGCCTCTATCCTGGAGCAGGTAGCGAATATGAAGCTCTAATGTGGCTTGTTGCCGGTCAGGGAGCAGTAGGTTTTTGGCTAGAACTGGTTGCGTTAGTCGCTGCCATCATTCTCCTAGGCAAAGCCGGTTCCTCAAAAGGAAGCAGGGTAATAGTCGGAGCACTTTTAGCTCTTGTAGCCATCTATTTTATTAAAGTTAACTTCTTACAGGTTGAACTCTTTAACCCCTTACTCAACTATGCAGGACCGCCAGTCTATGGTGGAACAACAGGACCTTATATACCTAGCCTAATTGAGATTGGTCTATCCCTAGGAATCATATCCGCTGGAGCACTGCTCTTGAACTTGGGATTGAACAAGCTAAATCTTGGGAATGGTAAAGCTAGTAAATAAAACATCCAAACTGCTTCTTCCTCTTACTTTATAGATATAAAAAGGCTCTATAATATTTGGTGTTGGTGAACAAAAATCAACACCTTTTTTGCGCAAAAAAGAGAGACA
>JAAYSI010000176.1 GCA_012524045.1 Peptococcaceae bacterium
AGGTCTTGGCTTAAAATGCCGGAAAATTATCCTGTTGTTATTTTACCTGAAGATTGGAAAACAGAAGGTTTTAGAAATTTGGTTATTTCAAATTAAACAGAGCGGGATACTTAAATTCTGGTATGCTTAAATTGAAGCAATATATCTCCATGAGAAAATATTGATATTTCTGTGTTCAAGAAGTAGGTGTAAAGCTATTAAGAAAGTTATAATATATACGGATGGTGCTTGTTTCGGTAATCCCGGGCCAGGCGGCTGGGGTGCTGTGTTAAAATTCGGTGAGCACTATAAAGAGTTAAGCGGGTTTGAAAAGAATACTACAAACCAGCGGATGGAGCTTACGGCAGCGGTAAATGCTTTATCTGCGTTAAAAGAACCCTGTGCGGTAGAATTATATAGTGATAGTGCGTATTTGATTAATGCCTTTGAGCAGAAATGGCTGGAACGATGGCAAAAAAATGGCTGGCAAAATGCTCAAAAAAAGCCAGTCGAAAACCAAGACCTATGGCGAAAACTTTTGGAATTAAGTGCCAGACATCAAATCAAATGGGTAAAAGTCAAAGGACATTCTGGACTTGCCCTTAATGAAAGATGTGATGAATTAGCCAAGCAGGCCATAGACAAAAATATTATTTGAATATTACAAAACTTTTAAATTTGGTTGACTATTTGTCTAATTCATTAGATAATAGGATTAGTGAAACTCAGTTTCACATATTGAAACGACTTATATCACCTATCTTATAGCTTTATGGGCTATTATTTGTATTGCCGGAAATTATTGATTTATGCTTGATAGGTGAATCTATATTGAGAGAGGGGGGAACACTTCTTAGTAGAGGAATTGTTTGACTTTATGGTTTAAACATAGTAAGAACAAAATTCTTTATGGAAGGGATAAGTCATGGCTAAATTTCTAGAGTATCAGGGTAAGGAATGGCTTAGAAAAGCTGGTATGCCTGTACCTAAGGGAAAAGTGGCTTCTTCACCAGAAGAGGCTAAAGAAGTTGCGGAGTGGATTGGCGGTCCTGTCGCTGTAAAAGGTCAAGTCCAAGCTGGAGGCCGAGGCAAAGCTGGTATTGTAAAGCTTGTTAACACTCCGGAAGAAGCTGCTGCTGCAGCTGCTGAGATTTTATCAAAAACAGTAAAAGGGCTCCCAGTACGTCAAGTACTTATTGAAGAGAAACTCGATATTAAAAAAGAGTATTATTGTTCCTTCGTTATTAACAATGCTCGCGAGGCTCGCAGCCCCATGCTTATGTTCAGTACTGAGGGCGGTATGGACATTGAGAGTGTCCCCGAAGAGTTAATTTTTAAGCTTAATATTGATCCAATATTTGGTTTTAAAACTTATGATGCAATTGATTTTTGTGTAAAAGCCGGAATACCGGATGATGAACTTAGCAAATTTGCTTCGTTCCTTACTAAACTGGCAAAAATATATAAAGAATATGATTGTCAAACACTTGAAATTAATCCATTTGTGATGACAGGTAATGGAGATTTGGTTTGTGCAGATTGTAAGATGGAAATAGACAATAGTGCTGTTGGGCGCCATCCGGAGTTTGGCATCAAGATTGCCCGAGACCTTCCTGGTGAGCCTACTGAACTTGATCTAATTGGTTGGAGTATCGAAGAGACTGATGCACGGGGAACCGGTTTCCTTATGAATATGGGTTATGATGAAGTAAGCCCTGGCTATATTGGCTATCATCCAATTGGCGGCGGCTCTGCTATGATGGGTTTGGATGCTCTGAATCAAGTCGGACTAAAGCCTGCCAACTATGCTGATACAAGTGGTAACCCAGTAGGATCAAAAATATACCGGGTTGCAAAATGTGTTTTATCGCAGCCTAATATTGATGGATACCTACTCGGTGGTTTTATGATGGCAAATCAGGAGCAATGGCATCATGCTAATGCTTTAGTAAAAGTGCTTTGGGAAGAGCTTCCTAAAAAACCGGGATTACCTTGTGTCTTACTTCTGTGCGGTAACAAAGAGGATGAATCTTTGGAGATTTTGCGTAAGGGCTTGGCAGATTTAATGACACCTGATGGCCCCGGCAAGAGAATTGAAATCTATGGTAAAGAGTATGTGACAGATACCAAATTTATTGGTGAAAGACTAGCAGCTCTGGCAAAAGAATACAGAGCTGAGAAAGAAGCTCATGGAAAGTAGGGAAATACAGTGCTGGAAATCAAGGAAAGAAGTATAATTATCAGAATCGATACCAGCAAATGCGAAGCATGCGAAACTAAAGCATGCGCAGCAGCATGCAAGAAATTTGCAAGAGGTTATTTGCAAATCGTGGACGGTAAACCGTCTGTTGAACATTTGACTCCGGAGGAAGTACTTCGTCTGGGGACAGAGTGTTTGGCTTGCGAGATTGCTTGCAAATTTGAAGGCAACAAAGCGCTTGAAATCGAAGTGCCTATTAAAGGACTCGATGAATACCTCGCTAAGCGCGGTTTAGCCTAATTAAGTTATTTAGTATCAAGTGATTCAAAGCTAAATATAAAATGAGGGATAAATAATGGGCATTTTAATAAGTAAAGAGACTAAGGTAATTGTTCAAGGAATTACCTGTCGTGAAGGTTCCGTACGGACAAAATACATGAAAGAATATGGTACTAAAGTGATTGGCGGTACCAGCCCGGGTAAAAAAGGACAAGAAGTACATGGAGTACCGGTCTACAACACAGTTAAAGAAATAGTTCGAGATCAGGGAGAAATCGATTTTAGTGTTATCTTCGTACCAGGCAGCGTTTTGAAAACTGCAGTATTTGAAGCTGCCGACGCAGGAGTAAAAAATATTATACCCTGTGTAGAAGGAACTCCTATTCACGATATCATGGAAATGGTAGCTTATTGTAAGCTAAGAGGGACTCGCTTGATAGGGCCAGGATCGATCGGCATTATTACCCCCGGTGAAGCTGTTGTTGGCTGGCTAGGTGGTAACGTAGAATGGGCTAATAAGTTCTTTAAAAGAGGAAGTATTGGTGTATTCTCCCGCAGTGGCGGACAATCCGGAACTATTCCTTGGGTATTAAGGGAAGGCGGTTTTGGAGTAAGTACTGTCATCCATACAGGAACAGAACCTATCCTCGGAACTTCTATGGCTGATCTACTGCCGTTGTTTGAAGAAGATCCGGAAACCAAAGGTGTTGCAGTTTATGCTGAGATCGGCGGTTCCCAAGAAGAAGAATGTGCTGAAGTTATTGCAGCAGGCAAGTTTACTAAACCATTTGTAATTTACGTTGCCGGAGCTTGGGCACCGGAAGGACAACGTTTCTCCCATGCTTCTAATATTGTTGAGCGAGGACGCGGATCCGCTAAAAGCAAAATGGAAGCTATAACTAAAGCTGGTGGGTATGTAGCTGAGACCCCAACCGATATTCCTCTCATTTTAAAAGAAAAAATAAAAGACTAAAATAAATGGCTGGGATATTGGAATGTTTTAGAAGCAGATTAAACTTATGCTAAATGAGGTATAATAACTTTGGTAAAAATTCATATTTCTGCCAAAGTTATATGCCCTTCGGGGCAAATAAAACGAAGGAGGATACCAAAAAATGGCTGTAATGAGATCAATTCTTTATGTTCCGGGTAACAACCCGAGAATGGTGGAGAAAGCACCGACTTTTCCCGCTGACATTATCACCTTAGACTTAGAGGATGCTGTTCCACCGGCAGAAAAAGAGAATGCTAGAAAAATTATTGCTGAAAATTTGAAATATGTTGGCAAGAATGGCTCGCAAGTTTTTGTTCGGATTAATAACTGGGAAACATTACTTACCAATGATGACTTAGAAGCAGTTGTCTGGGAAGGTTTGCACGGTGTTACCTTGGCTAAAACCGGCCATCCAGATGATGTTAAACGTTTGGACTGGAAGCTTGAGGAACTGGAGCGCCGTCGTGGCCTAGAAGTGGGAAGCATTAAGATTTCGATGTTGCTCGAAACAGCTAAAGGTATTTGTAATGCTTACGAATGCTGCTTAGCAAGTGAGAGAAATGTCAATGCTATATTTGGTGCTGTTGA
>JAAYSI010000017.1 GCA_012524045.1 Peptococcaceae bacterium
TCAGCAGCAACAGCAGACTGAGGACATTCCCAAATCCCTGGAAAGAATCGAGAAAGACTTAGAGCAAGTTTTCTTAGCTTTGGCTGGCCCCTCTGTAGAGCTAGAACAAAAGGGTCAAGGACAAGCAAACAACGGGCAGCAAAGTCAACAACAAAGCTCGAGCAGTGATGGAAAGCAAAATCAACAACAAAATTCCGATTCAAAACAAGCTGCCGGCCAAACGGAGGACTCTAAAACACAAATTAGTGAGACTTTACGCGCTTTACATCTAGGCTGGAATGATTATATGCCGGAAATAGTCGCTAAAGGAGCCAGTAGAGAGCTATTAGACGGTTTTAGCACGGCTTTAAACGAACTGAGCACAGCTATTTCCACAACAGACCGAAGCACTATACTAATAGCCGCTAACAAACTGTATAAATATGTACCCGATTTTTATGCGTTATATGAAGCTAAACTAGCTGAACTTAAAAGAATTAATTACTACACTCGCAATATCATTATATACGCTGCCTCTGATGACTGGACGAATACTGCTTTAAACCTGAGCGAATTAAAAGACGCTTGGACTTTGGCCAAGAATTCAAGCGCAAAACAACAAGAGGACACCACTAGGCTGGATCTTTCAATTTATGAATTGGAAAAAGTAATTCAGAGCAAGGATAAAGATTTGGTTAAAACCAAAGGTGAGTTAACTCTTAATAATATTCAAACCTTATTGAAATCTCTTGAAAAGTAGGATAACTCAATTAGCAGCACCTATTATCTGATTTCGGTGATAGTTATTTTTTTCGCAAATTAGCAAAATATGCTATTATAAGTGTATCTATATAATAGAGGTGGAATATGCAAGCCAAGTTTTTTTTTAGAAAGATGCTTCCAAAGTTGCTATTGCTCGCAGTCCTGAGTTCACTGTTGGCAGCTTTTTTAGTTCCTTTTTGGTCTAGTCAAACAGCTTGTTTTCACACCGGACTTGAACTAATCCGCCTTTTTGTTTTAATTTGCTCTTTTCTAATTATTACCAGTATCCACAAACAAAATACTCAATTTAATATTCGTATAGGCCTTGGTTTTTTAATGGTTAGCATCTTCGATTTATTTCATATTTTTCACCATCAAGGTTTTCCTTGGAGTAATCCTGGCTACTACGACCTTAGCATCTACTATTCTTTTCTTGCTCGTTTCACGGAAGCACTGGTATTTTTAACTGTTACAAAAACTTTCCGTCGCAATATCAATTTTTTTATCTATGTGGGAATAACGGTAGCTAGCCTTGGTGCGCTGGGAATTAGCCTTATCGTCCTTAAATATCGCGAGTTTTTCCCAGTACTCCTGAGCGTGAGCTCCGGGGTAACCACGGTCAAGATAATCCTTGACTATTCAATAATTACTTTATTTTTACTTGGTGCCTTTTTTTTATTTCGAAAAATCCGTTCAAACAACCGATACCTTATTTATAACTACTTTTTATTAGCTTTAATTTTTGCTGTTCCCGCTCAAGTATGTTTTACCTTGTATACCCATATTACAGATTATGTGATAATTTTAGGCCATGTCCTGAAAATCTTTAGTTCTTATTTTATTTTTAGAGGAATATTTGTCAGCTCAGTGAGTTTCCCGTATAACGAATTAAAAACAACTCAAAAAAAGATGAACCGCATCTTTAACCACTTCCCAATGGCTTTAGTCTGTTTCGACCAAGAAACTAAAATAACATTTGTCAATACCAGAGCCCAGAATATCCTTGGTTGCTTAGAAAAAGACCTAATTAACCTAACTGCCAATGCCTTCTTACTTAAATTTAATTTTAACTGGTGGAACACCGAAAACTTACCTCGAAGCAAAGGAAACTTTAGGCGTTATTTATGTGATATAGTCGATTCGAGAGGCAACAAACGTATTCTAGATTTAAGAATAGAAAGCTTAAACCAACATGGCTTTATATATCTATTTGAAGAAGCAAAAAAGGAGCAAGAACTAACAAATCTACAATTGCAAACCAAAACCTTGATGGACTCGCTCGATAGCGCTGTTTTACTCTGCTCCAAAAATAGTCTTGTAATAGGCTACAATCAGCGAGCACTAGAAATTCTCCAAGTACGGGAAGGCGATCTGTTAGGAAAAAATATTATTGAATTTTTGAAAACTCTAACCTCTAATACCGGAGAATGTGAATTTTTGGCAAGACACAATTGGGAAAGCCAAACTAAATGCTTGCGACCTTTTGAGCTTAGTTTCCTGGATAACAAAAAGGAAAGAAGATATATATCCGGCAGTATTTGCCCTGTCTTGAATGTTGAAGGGGAAATAAACAGCTTCATCATGGTGTTTAGAGACACAACAGAAACTAAAAGAATGTATCAAATATTACTTGAACAGGAAAAGTTCTCTGCACTTGGTCAAACAGCTGCCGGTATAGTCCATGAAATAAAAAACCCTTTGACCTCAATCAAAGGGTTTAACCAGATGATCCTGGCTAGAACTAAAGAAGATATAACCAGAGAGTTTTCCGAGATAATCAATGAAGAAATTGAGTCCTTAAACATGGTTATTACTGATTTTCTGGCTTTTGCCAGGCCTAGAAAACCCGTTGTTAAAGAGTTAATCCTTAGCGACCTTGTCAAATCCATCCAAGCAATGGTTGAGCCTCAGTTGTTTATGAAAGGCATCGAATTTGAATTAGTGCTGCCGTTTACCGAGCAAAAAGTTCTGGTAGATGAAGGTCAGCTGAAGCAGGTTATCCTAAATCTGGTGAAAAACGCCATTGAAGCTCTGGAATCTATTGAAAACCCCAAAATCTCGTTAATCTTGGAATTGCTCGGGGAAAGCGGTGAAATGAAAATCTGTGTGAAAGATAACGGAAAAGGAATACCTCAGGAATATCAAGATAAAATAGGTACTCCATTTTTTACGACTAAAGAAAAAGGAACCGGTTTGGGTCTAAGTATTTGTTACCAAATAATTAATGAAAATAAAGGCAAGCTTACTTTTGAAAGCGAACCGAACAAAGGCACTACTTTTTGTATTCTCTTACCCTGTGCTGGAAGCTGCGAACTGAACCTAGACGCCAAAACAGATTAGCCACGGGAGCAAATAGTTGCTCCACCTAAGACCACCTGATCCTGATAAAAAACCACTGCTTGTCCCGGGGTTATCGCTCTTTGCGGCTGCTCAAAACTAACTGCTAGCTTCTTTTCAGATAGGATTTCAATTTCCGCAGGCACTTTCGGAGCATTATATCTAATTTTGGCTGAAACTTTAAGCCTTCCGGTCGGCGGTTCGCCGGAAATAAAGTTATAGTTTTCGGCCACTAAAGCCGAGTCGAATAGATGTTCCTTTGGACCCACATAGATTGTATTAGTTTCCGGATCAATCCTGGTTACATAAACCGGATAGCCCAAGGCCAGACCGAGCCCTCTATTCTGACCAATAGTATAACGGTAAATTCCTCTATGCTGCCCTACCTTTTTCCCTGTTGAATCGATAAAATCACCAGGGGTATCCGGAAGAGCAAGATAGTCTTGCACGAAATCCCCATAGGAACCCTCAACAAAACAAATCTCTTGGCTTTCCGCTTTGTCTGCAACTAACAACCCAGCTTCTCTGGCGAAAGCTCTGATCTCAGTTTTACGGTAGTCCCCCAATGGAAATAAAGTTGACTCTAATTGCTCCTGAGTCATATTATATAGAGCATAGCTTTGGTCTTTGGTTGCATCTAAGCCAACTTTCAGCAACCATTTTTTTGTTACATAGTCAAACTCCCGGCGTACATAATGCCCGGTAGCTATATAGTCTGCCTCGAGCGCTTTAGCCTTACTTAATAGAGATTCAAACTTAATGTACTTATTACACGAGATACAAGGGTTCGGAGTTCTACCGGCCACATATTCAGCACAGAACTCTTTAATTACTTTGTTTTCAAACTCATCCCGAAAGTTCATTACATAATGTGGAATATCTAGCTTCCAAGCAACCCGGCGCGCATCGTTTACTGCCTCAAGGCTGCAGCAAGCTCGCTCGTTATCCTCCGATTGCGGCCAAATCTGCATGGTAACCCCAATTACCTCATATCCTTCTCTTTTTAAAAGTAAAGCGGCAACGGAACTATCCACTCCGCCGCTCATTGCTACAATTACTCTTTTAACCATACTTCCCTCACTAGTTTTTATTAATTCATAATAGCCAACTCTTTAGCCAACCTCTCGAATAATTTATTATACACCAGTTTAAAATATTTTACTTTAATTTTCTAATTATGGCCAGATTCCCAAGGGCAATAAGAAAATAACAGGGATAAAGCAGCAGTGAATACCATATTTTCCAGCCATTGTAATAAAAGACTCCGTTTTGAATACAGAGATATTCATAGAACAAGCTAAAAGTGGTAAAGCAGGCTAACCAAAATAATTTACTAAGCAGACCTTTACGAAAAGGGTAAAAATTGAGGAAAATTATAGTAAATGCCGGATAAATCCCTATAAAAAAAATATAAGCTGTTAAATCCAATCCAGGCTGAAAATAACCGTATAAATTATACTTAATGTCCAGGATAAGATCAGTATTAAGCTGAATAATGAATACAAATAATACAGAATAATAGTTTTCTAGAATGGTGAGTTTCTTGGGTATGAAATAAGCAGTTAAATTAAAGATAAGTACGGAACATAGAATAAATGCTTTTATGGTTATAACACTTCCTTTATAGCTTTTTATATTTTATATACAATTCTTTCGGGTTCAA